>JAYYRF010000045.1:0-3135 GCA_036127535.1 Myxococcota bacterium
AGCGTAGGCTGCTTTTTATGTCGATACGGTAACATCGCCTTTCTCAGCGACCCTTTTTGGTCGCATCTTTCCTTTTGGCACGTTGCATTTGGAAAGACGGTTCCAAAACCAGAACTCGTAGATCCCTATCTACCGGAGATCCGCGACGTATCCGCTATATTTGTATGTCATAGCCACTACGATCACGATTTAGATTTGTCTTATATCGCCCCTCACTTACCCAAAGAAACCACTATTTTTGGTTCGCAGACTCTTGCAAATACGTTTGCTCCTTATGGTTTAGACCAGCGCTTTGTTCAAGTCAATTCGGACATGGCCACGCAGAATGATATGGGAAATCGTCTATACGCATCGAAGGGCAGACTTCGCATTTTACCCATCCTATCGGGGCATCCCAATCAATACCTTTTTTTCCATCTGTTCCAAGAGCGGATCAAAAAACCGCGGAAGAGGATACCCCAGCGCTCTTGGGATTTTCAAGAGGGAGAGACCATCGCATTTTTGATTGATATCTTAGATGAAGCACAAGAAAAGATTGAAAAGCGGATCTATCTGCAAACCTCGACTACGGGGTTCCCCATTGGTTCTTTCCCCCAGTCGATTTTAGACGAACATCCTGTTGATGTTGCTCTGTTGGGTATCGACTGTGCAAACATTAAGGCGGAGGGAAAACCGTCCATCATCGATTTTCTACAGCCCAAAGTCGTCATATTTTCCCATTGGGAAGATTTCTTCCAACCCAAACAAGATCCTCCTCACGAAATTGTGAAAGTGGATCTGTATGCTTTAAAGGAGGCGCTGCCCTCCACGCCGAGTTGCAAAATGATTTTTCCCTATTGGGACTCGACCTTTTTATTATAGAGCTGAATACGATGGACAAAACGGATATTGGTTGGGAGGATGTGCCGATTTTTGACGTTGCGTCGGAGTCCGCGACCCCGTTTTATATTTTTGACGCGACTAAGATCCGGGACAGGGTTCAAGGTCTTCGCGATGCGTTTCCCAAAGTGGAGTTATTGTATGCTCTCAAGGCCAACCCCAATCTAGAAATCATATCACTCATGAATCGGGAAACATTGGTGGATGGGCTAGATATTGCGTCGGAAGGGGAGCTGAAATTAGCCTTGCGTGCTGGTTTTGAGCCTCAATCTCTCAGTTTGGCGGGACCCGCCAAAACGGATGGCTTGCTACGGGCTGCCATTCAAAGTGGTGTAGGCTGTATCTGTGTGGAGTCGAGGCTTGAATTGGAGAAGATTTTTTCGATGGGCCTGTCCAGGTCTACCCAATTAATGCTGCGTATTAACCCTTCCGAACCGATACATGCATTTCAGATGAAAATATCAGGACGTCCCACCCCGTTTGGCATCGATGAAGAAGAGTTGGACGGGATCCTTGGGTTTTGGGCTAGCCACGAATATAAGTCATCCTTTGCCGGGGTTCATGTACATGCTGGCTCTCAGTGTTTTAGTGCCGGAGCATGGGCGCGTCATATTCAAAAAGTTTTTGCACTCGCGGAGTATGTCTCCTCCTTTGGACTGACGGTATCAACTGTCAATATGGGTGGAGGATTTGGAGTGTCTACATGGGAACCACACGTCGAGGCCTCTCCCAAGAGTATTGCAGGGCAGTTGATTCGTTTACGCTCCAAATTTTCATCTGCAGCCGTGGTGCGATTTGAACTTGGTCGGTATATAATGGCTCCCGCAGGAGCCTTTGTTACACGGGTGGTTTCCAAAAAAACGTCGAGGGGAGAAAAATTTCTAATGTTAGATGGTGGTACGCATCAATTGTTCTCAGCGCGTCATGTAGGCTATCAGAGCCGAGACATCTTGGTTGATAATTTGAGCAATCCAACGGGAGCCTTAGAATCATGGCAGATGTGCGGGCCGTTATGTACACCGGAAGATCGTTTGGGAGGACGCATAGACATTCATGCACCGAGGATAGGGGATCTACTACTGTTTCGCAATACCGGTGCCTACGGATTAACGATGAGTCCCATGTTCTTTTTGGGTCACCCAACCCCAAAAGAAATTTTATACGATCGAGGTCGTTGGAGAACAATTCGTGAATCCTTCTCAGCCGATTGTTTTTGGAAAGCATCTGAGGTATGAATTACTCCTTGTGAACGACATGGGTTGCTTTGGGGATAAAGGGAGAAAGGGATGTTTTGGATTTTAGCGTGTACGACGGCAAATCATGAGATGGAGATTCCAACGTTGGATTCACCCAGCGACGATCCAAGCGATTATGAAGTGGATACCACAACGTCGTATACGCTGCAGATCTCAGAGCCGCGTTGGGTCGTACCCAGTGATTCTCTCCCGACCGGCGTAGAAGAGAAAGCATCCAATAACAACGTGGATATAACCTTCTTTCGAGATCGCTTGTATTTGGCGTGGCGATCTTCTCCGACACATTTCGCAGGAGAGGAAACCGAAATGTGGGTCATCTCATCACCGGATATGGGACAAAGTTGGGCATTGGAGCACCAAATTGCACTCGAAGCGGATGTGCGAGAACCGCGATTTTTGGTTTGGGAAGATGAGTTGCAGCTCATCATGTTTGAAGCCGGTACCAATCCTTTGGCATTCGAGCCTTTGCAAATGTGGAGAACCTTTCGCTTGGAAAGTGGAGATTGGAGTCAAGAGGAGACCTTTGGGCCACCGGAAACCGTTCCTTGGGACGTAAAGGCTCGGAATGGAAAGATATGGATGACGACCTATGACGGGGAACACTACGGAGATGGCGATGTCTACGTTCGTTTTTGGGAATCCGAAGACGGTCGAAATTGGTCTTACGTAAATGATCGCCCATATGTTTATGTCGGTGGTGTTTCCGAGGTTGCCTTTGAATTTACCGCTTCGGGAGATTTATGGGCGGTGGGTCGAAACGAAGACGGAGATGACACGGGTGCAGGTACAAATATATGCTTTGCTTCTGCGAATGATCTATCGGATTGGACGTGCAGTGCAGAAGCCGATCCGGAGCGTTACGATTCACCGGAGTTGTTTCGTCACGGTGACGATATTTACATGGCCGCGCGCAGGGATGTTGGTGGACCCTTTGGGCCGGAAGGTGATTTACTTGCCTACTCCTTACGCCCCAAGCGGAGTGCGCTGTATCGCTTGAACC
>JAYYRF010000046.1:0-10108 GCA_036127535.1 Myxococcota bacterium
ACCGCAAAGAGGGGGATAAATGGACAAGATTTTTTTCGCGATCATCGCGATGGCCTTCTTTTTTGCTGGGGTACACACCTTTGATCACAATTATCTCTCTGCGGCCAATCCGTCGGCGGATCAAGAGGCTGTCTTTGTTCAAGGAAGTATTCAAGAGGGGTTTAAGAAGCAGGAAGAAACCTGTTTGGAGACCCCGGAAGTGGTGGCTCTCGGTAGTTCTCGTTGGGATGTTTTGGCGAAGGCAACGGTCACACCCTCTGCACAAGGATGGGATTATTCGATCGCTACAAACGATGATGTACGAAGCCTACTCGCTTTTTGCAAGTCTAAAAAAAGAGCGGAAGGGGTGTTGCTGATCGACGGAAAAAACACGGAGCGGAAAATCGAGATCGTATCGGTACCCGAACCGGCCGCAGAAGTTGGAAAAGCTGCGTTGGCGGCTGCCAAGGGCAGTGTAGAACTCTCGATTGGACTGATTGGATATATCGCCTTGTTCTTGGGATTGATGAAAATTGTTGAGGAAGCCGGTGGTCTTCGCTTTATGGCGCGCATGATTCGTCCACTCATGGTACGACTCTTTCCCGATATTCCAGCGGATCACCCAGCGATGGGTGCGATCATTATGAATGTTGCCGCCAATGCTTTGGGACTGGGGAATGCTGCCACTCCCTTTGGCCTCAAGGCGATGAAAGAGTTGAATGAGATCAATCCCCACAAAGGTACAGCGACCAACGCGATGTGTTTATTTTTGGCGATCAACACCAGTGGTTTGGCGTTGCTTCCTACCGGTATTATCGGTTTACGCGATCTGTTTGGCTCGACCGATCCGGCCGCGATTTTTCCAACGACGCTAATGGCCACCGGTTTATCGACCATTGCGGGGATTACGGCCGCAAAGTTTTTATCAAAACTGTTTGTTTCTCCCCCCGCCGATCCAGACTTTGTTCCTTTGGAGTATGCGCCCAACAAGGTTGATGTAAAGGAATTTGTCCCTTTGGTTCTCTTTGCAAGCGGCTTGTTTGCTTTGGTGTCTGTTGTCTATACCTTTGGAGATGCCGCCAGTGCTTGGATTATGCCCGGTCTCATTTTTGGGATGGTTAGTGTGGGCTTTATTCGCAAGGTTCCCGTCTATAAAACCTTCGTCGATGGTGCCAAAGAAGGTTTTCAGCTCGGGGTCATGATTATTCCCTATCTCGTCGCGATTCTCTCGGCGATTGCGATGTTCCGCGCCTCGGGGGGGCTCGCGATGATGGTGGAGTTGATCTCTCCGATTACCGAGTTGATTCGTTTACCCGGAGAAGCGCTTCCCTTGGCTTTGCTAAGGCCGCTGAGTGGTTCCGGTGCCTATGGGATTACCGCTGGCTTGATCGAAACCTACGGCCCAGACAGCTATATTGGTCAACTTGTTTCCACGATGAACGGTTCCACCGAAACCACCTTCTACGTTTTGGCGGTATACTTCGGTTCTGTTGGTGTAAACCGCTATCGACATGCTCTTTGGGCTGGTATTACCGCAGATGCCGTTGGCGTTTTGGCCAGTATTTTAGCGGTAAATATGCTTCTGCAATAAGAGCGAAACGCGCAAATTAAAACGGGGCTACGTTTTTGCAAACGCAACCCCGTATTGTCTACGCGATGAATTATTCGCTTTGCGCGGTAAAGTCTGCCGTGATCGTTGAAGAGCAGGGCATTTCCATAGCGGTTTCAAATTGTGTATTGATGGTCTCTAAAACACCGACACACGCATCTCCTTCGCATACACCGTCTACAGCGGTCGTGGCCGACGCGGTATTCGAATCGCTGAATGTTCCGCTTTTGATATTGATTAAGTCGAATATTTTGCGTTGTGTTGTCGGTCACACTTGGATGTGTTGTTAAAAAAAGAGCCCTCGATCGAGGGCTCTTTGTAAAGGTAAGTTCTTTGGGGAGAGGCTAAAACTCTGCGAGTACAACGATATTCATGTCCGCTGCTTCTTCTCGCAATGAAACCAAAGCTTGGTACTCCGAAGAAGCATACCAGTTATCGATCGCTTCCGTACTGGGAAACCGGAATACCGCAGCGAGTTGGTAATTTACGTCTCCTGAAAGTGTTTTTGCCACTTTGCCGCGGCTAACTTTTTCTCCGCCGTGCGCCGCGATGGTCGCGGGTACTTGCGAAATGTATTCTTTTAATTTTGCTTGATCTTTGACGCGAATGGTCACAGAGAGGAATGCGGACATGATGGCTCCAATGATTTGATTACATAGTGTATCTGAGGAGTATCATACCCGACCCCTTGGAGCCACCGAAGAAAGGCCGATGTGCGGTGTTCAAAGGCTTGAAAATCCGAGACCGTTTGTTACCGACGGAGGGAGAGAACACCAGCGCCGATAAAAAAGGCAATGCCCACCGGAATGATCCATAGCCACGGTCGCGGACGATGGGGTGGGTTTTTCGGCGCACCGAGTTCCGTTGGAGCGTATTGGGAACCATCAAAATTCGCATGTGCAGATTGAAGGGATACGATTAAAAAAAGGGCGTTCATGGTGTTTCCGGGATTTTCTCTGTATGGAACCGCTCCAATGCAGCGTCCAAATTGTTTTCTGAAAATGGTGCCCCAAAAATGGAGCCATCTTTCAGTTTGAATGGCTCGGGACGAAACGGTTTGTACCACTTTTCGAATTTGGGGAAGGCGGTACGAAAATTGGCATCCTTGAATTCCGTTTGGAAGAGAGCGTTACAGATGGCGCGCTCTTCCACGCGGGTCAGATCGGTGAGGTCAATGGTAAAGCGATCGAGTTCTTCGCTGGGCGCTCCGTACGCGGGAAAGTATTGCACTTTCCATTGCGGGTAGGACAGATAACCAAATTGATATATCTCCATAAAATCGCCGAAGTTCATTTGGGGAGACGGCAAAATCTGCAGTGCCACAGAGTGATCGGTCTGTGGATCGTTAAAGCTTCGGCGTTCAATCTCGTGATAGTTTGGGTTCATATGCGCTTCTTGGTAGCAATCGTCTTGTAGGCTTCGAAAGCGCAGCAAGAGATCTTTCCAATTGCCTTCATCGCCGTTTGAACCCAGGGCCAACGGAGGATACTTCTCTCTTTCTCGGCGGTGGCATCGCAGTGCGGTACGATTCGGTTGAAGATGTAGCTGGCAGAGTATTCCCCCCACAGGCCAAGCATTGATATAGGGGTTGGGGTTGTTTGGATCAAAGGGATGCGTTTTGATTCCGACCACTGTGCCATCGTGAACACCGGCGTAGGTAACCGAATAGAAACCGTTTTTCTTAACCGTTGATAAGGCTTGGATGAAGGTTGGCATGGGTACATCTTTATCTGCGAATACATTGATGTGATTTTGAAAACCGAAGCTGTTTTGTCCGAGTTGGATGATCTCTTCTTCGGTATAGGTTTTGGGAGGGTGCGACTTCGTCTCTTCCGATGGGTTCTCTTCTATGGATTCGCCCCCAGATGGATGTTCGCTTGGTATCATGATCTCGGCGAAGGCTTTTACTACAAGCTGATCCTCGTAGCGATAAGCATTGTTTTCGATGGTCGTTTTATATGTTTTGAGGACGGTCGCGAGGTCTGTAATCTCGTTGTTGAGAACGGCCGACGCTGGAAGAACTCCTCTATCCAAAGAGAGGACATGTTTCTCAAAAAGAACGCTCTTTTTTTCTTCGGTCTCTTCCGACCACGATGCGCGTTTGAGATCTCTAAGAAAGAAAGAGTCCGGGAGAGAGAGCCACCAAGCACGGTTGTCAAATTCGATTCGATCCACGTGAATGATCAGCCGTGGTGCATGACGAAGGGGGGCGGATTCGGAGAGAGAGACAAGATTTCCCTTTGCGGCGCGGTCTCGCCAGCGGATCTCTCTTTCATAGACGTCTTTCCATGGACTTGGATTACAGCCGAATAGAGGTAGAAGAAGGGCATATGAGAAGTACATGGTATTCTCTGAAACGGTTATGGGATGAAGCGTATACGATTAGGAGACAACCGAAATGTCGGTAGGTTCCCGAAGAGTCTGCAGAGCAAGATTCAAATTTTTCGGGACATTCGTAATTGCCAACCCGCTACCGGATAAAATGTGGTCCTTCTTGTCAAGTCTTATTCATTCCCGTAGTCATAATCATCTGCATCAAAGGAGTACGAGGTCTCTTCACAAGAATGGATATATTCGATCATCATATCGATCGAACCGTCCCCATCCGAATCGACTTCCATTTTGATTAGGTTTTGGTTATCGTCGTATAAATACCGCATTTGTGCGTGTTCTAAATCCGTATACACCGCTGGATTATGGACTATTCGATCCACTTGTAAAATAACATCTCCATCATACTGTATGGTTTGTTCATAGTCGATGGTTCCATCACCATCGGAATCCAAAGTGTAATGAACGGGTAGCCCGTTTTCTCGGGTAAAGACCGACTCTTTGGTGGTTCCTTCGGAAGAGGCTTCCTTGTAGCGTATCAAATGTCCATCTTCATCGTAGGTTAATTCTGTGAGCAATCCGGGTGTAGTGGTATCGAGTGGGTATGTAGAAGATTGATCTTGGGTCAACCACATTTCGATTTCCGCAAGTGTTTCGTCTTCGTTGTAGCGGTATTCAAAATATCGCTGCCAGTACACGGAGCCTTCTCCTTGTGGGTGGCCAAAGAATTCTTCGAGATACAGCGTGCGCAATCTCGATGTATGTAGACCATTTTCATATTCGTCGTCGGCGGTGATGAGATAATAGGACATGAACGTATCGCTGGCGGCTTGTTCGGCGGATATGTAGTAGCGTGCATCGTATTGCCGGCTTGTGGGTGTCCAGGTGTATTCGACTTCCCAAAGGGGTTCCATCCCTATGCGATAGGTATATTGGCTAGCGAGTTGGTACGCTCCAGTCGGTGTGTTGTTCGTCCAGGTATACTCGCCTTGTTCGTACAGCGCGCCTTCTTGGAACTGCCAGGATTCAGTTATGTTTTTATCGATCGCGTTGTCTCTCGTATAACGAATGAGATCTTCCGAAAATCCGTCGTTGTCTCGATCGGCTTCCGATTGCATCAAATCGCCGTCTGCATCCATATAGTAGAAAAAGTATCGATCAAAATCTCCGTCTTTTGGGGCGACGGTTACGGTTTCTTCTCCGCTGACTTCATCGAGGTTTGTCTCTGTATAGCCATCTTGTCTCATCTCTATATAGCGCACACCAACGGCTAGCGATCGTTTGAGCTCTCCACCTTGATAGTTGATTCCTCTATCTGCATCGTTGTTCCATGTTATGTAGTGCATTTTTTCATCGATAAGCCCATCGCCATCGTTATCGATTCCATCGCAACGTTCAACGAGTTCATTCTCGGTCTCCGTTTCGGTTTCGTCTTCGGTTTCGTCTTCGGTTTCGTTCTCCGCTTCGGTTTCGGTTTCGGTTTCCGTTTCGTTCTCGGTTTCATTCTCGGTTCCGATCTCGTTCTCTGTTTCGGATTCCTTCTCGGTTTCAGAACAGGACAGTAGGAAAATCAGATTGGTGGCATATAGCATGGTGACTCCGTTAATTCCCCAGTATATTTGGTCAAAGTGAAGGTTTTATAGATATATTTTGTAACGTGCCATTGTTAAGGCTGTACAGAGAATTTTACGTTTTTATATACTCCCCCATCTCCGGAGATGACTTCAAAGAGAGTCACTTTGCGTGACCAATGGTCAGTGGGGGTTCCTTCGAAGATATGTTCGTACCGCCTGGGCAGAAGACAGGATATCCTTAAGAAGCGAAGTCTATATATAAAGAAACCCGAACCGAAGATACCATGAACCGGATTTTTCTATTTTTCCTCTTGTCTTGTAGCGAAACAGAGGCATTGAAAGTTTACAATACCGATCCAACGGTCAATATCACCTCTCATTCGGAGGGTGCTACGCTCGTCGAAGGAAACCCCTACACCTTTTTTGCGATCGCCAGTGATGCCAACGACGATGACGCGGCGCTGTCGGTCTCTTGGCTCTTGGGGACGCGTGAAATCTGCCCTGATCGACAAGTCGACGTCTCTGGGGAGAGTTCTTGCGAGGGAATTCCACAAGAAGGCGAAGGGGAGCTGCGCGCGATCGTTCGCGACCCCAATGGGGCATCCGGCGACGATGCCATTTCCTTTGTACTGGAGAGTAACACCGCTCCGATCGTTCGCATCCAAGAAGGCAGTGCAGTGGTCGTTCAAGACCAGCTACAACTCTTTTACGCACAAGTCAGCGATGATCGAACAGCGGTGGGGGATCTGTCTGTTTGGTGGGAAAGTGCGAGCGAAGGGGTCTTGGACTCTCAAGACTTTATCGATGCCCAAGGAATGCTGGAGACCGTTCTCTCTTTGGGGGTGGGGGAGCACCTCGTGCGTCTCTATGCCGAAGACGAGCAGGGGAAGATCGGATCGGATAGTATGGTCGTTACGGTTCTGGAGAGTAATACAGCCCCCACTTGTAGCATCCTATTTCCCCAAGCAGACGCGCAATTTACCGCTGCGGAGGTCTTTACCTTTCAAGGGCTGGTTAGCGATGCGGAAAGCGAGACCAACGATCTGTGGATTTCCATTTCGGCAGAGCCATCGGGTCTCGTATACGAAGGGTTTCCGGATTCGACGGGTGTCGTTGAGCAAGTGATAGGCCTGTTGGGATCGGGAGAACACATCTTAACGCTCCGCGCGGAGGATCCCCACGGTGATTTTTGTACGAGTAGCGTATCGGTTCAGGTCGGCTTCGCGCCGACAATACAGTGGGTTACCCCCTCCGGAGGGGGTACGGAAAACGAAGGGAGTGTTCTTTTGCAAACTTTCTCTTCCGATACGGAGGACGGCTTGGAGGAGCTTGCCGTACAGGTGAAGAGTAGCCTTGATGGTGTCTTGGCAAGCGGTTTGTCCGATAGCAGCGGTTTGCATACGATCCAAATTTCGACTTTGTCGATCGGTACCCATGTTTTGGAAGCGACGGTCACCGACAGCGGTGGGTTGAGCGCAACGGCCGTCAGTTCTCTCACCATTAACGGTTTGCCTTCTGCGCCGACGGTCAGTATTTCACCGTCCGCGCCAACAACCGTTTCCGATCTACAGGCAACCGCGGGTGGCAGTATCGATCCAGAAGGAGCGTCTATTGCTTACACATACGAATGGTTTTTGGGTTCGAGCAGCCAAAGCGCATCGGCGAGCGATGTGCTGCCCCACTCCCAAACCCAAAAAGGAGAGTTGTGGACGGTTCGGGTCACACCGAGTGATGGATTGGGCGAGGGGGTATATACCGAACAATCCGTCGTGATTCAAAACAGTGCGCCCGCGATCGTTTCGGCCTCTCTCTCTCCAACCGCTCCGCGAATGGGTGAAACCCTCTTGGCAACGGTTAGCAGCAGTGATGCGGATGGGGATGCGGTTTCTCTTTCCTACGATTGGATGGTCAACGGAGCCAGCGTATCCGCTTCGAGCACGCTGAGCAGTGGCTTTGTACGCGGTGACGACATTGGGCTCTCCTTACTTCCCTCTGACGGGCAAGATATCGGATCTGTCTATGTAATTGGTCCGGTTACCGTGCAGAATACGCCACCGACGGCACCGGTGATCGACCTCAGCCCTTCCGCACCCATCGAGGGGATAGATGATCTTCTCTGTTCCGTGGACGTGGCCTCCAGCGATGTGGATGGAGACGCGGTGCAATACAGCTACCATTGGACGGTAAATGGCATTGCTTACTCCGGTGCGATCACGACCTATGAAACCGGAGATACAGTCCCCGGAAGCGATATCATCGCCCAAGAGGATTGGACGTGTACGGTGACGCCGAGCGATGGCATCGATATCGGAACGTCGACGAGCAGCAGCGTGACGATCTCTGCGCCGACAGGTTGTCCGAGTGGATTTTCCTTGGCCTTTGATATTACCGATGATGTGAGCGATCAGATGGCGGGGGGGTGTTCATGGCTGTGGACGAATCTATTTTCGTTGGGTACCCAAATTTCGCTGGAGTGGTGGGGGAGCAACGGTTTGCATTACGGTCCTTCTACATGGGATCTGTCGGGAGAGATCTCCTCGATCGAAGCCAATTATTTGGGCTGCTCTTCAATGACGGGAAGCAATTACAATCTTCCGTCGAGCGACGGTTTGTTTTACATGACGCTCGTGCAGTACAACGATTTGCTCCATATTCACCCCTATGGGGAACAAGCGGAATTCGGAACCTCTTTTTATTATGGCCGCATTTCACCCGGATACAGCCAAGACGATGAAATTTATGCGGTTGGCTACTCCAATTGGGGACTTGCTTGGCAAAATCGTTACGAGAGCGGTGACCGCTTTCGGGCCTGCTACGCACCGTAATCGATCAGTTCAGTTTGATGCACCGACAGGTGATGGTTTGGGTGCATGTGTTGGTGTAGCTGAATCCACCGGCGTTGTTTACGCCTTCAGAATAGCTGTGTATGGCCGCACCGCATCCACCGACCCAACCGGAGTTGGTCTCTTCGATATCGAATACCCGATGATAGTCTTTGTAGGCTCCATAAGAGATGTTGGCCGATATTTTAAAGCTGATTCCCGTATTATGCGCTCCGTTACTCGAAGTCATATTGCACTGATACAACGAAGCGTGTGAGAGCGAGCCTTCTGTGATGCGAGCATTGACCCAATCTCCCCACAGCCAAGATTCAGACTTGGTGTTGTGGCCGCTGCCGTAGTCGTAGTAGCTCCATATCTCTTTGTATCCTTCGCCAGAGGCGGCGGAGCTTTGGGTCGTGCCATCAGGGAACTTGATGCCACCCGTCGTAGAGTGTACGACACCGGCCACTTCGAGCGTACTGGCGGGTGCAGTGGTTCCAATGCCGACGCTTTGATTGGTGCTATCGACGTACAGTGTATCACCACCAACGGTCAGATCTCCCGATATTGCGAGGAGAACGAGGGTTCCGAGTGCCGTCACGTTGCTCTGATCCGCTGTGGTTAAGGTTCCCTCAATGCCATCACTCGCGCGCAGGGAGGTAAAAGAGCCGTCGGCGGGCGTGTTTGCGCCGATGGGGCTGTTGTCGATGCTTCCACCGTCGATGGTAAGCGCGTTATCGATATACGCATCCGTAATTGTGCTTGCTTCCCATGTACCTGCTTGTATCGTGCCCAATTCGGTGATGTTCGGTTGTGACGGTGTAATGATGCTTCCGGCGATGGAGGAAGCGGAAAGGGTGCCGTTTACGTCAAGCGTACTGGCAGGTGTCGTGGTTCCAATACCGACGTTTTGATTGGTGCTATTGACGTACAGCGTGTCGCCGCCAACGGTCAGATCTCCCGATATCGCGAGGAGAACGAGGGTTCCGAGTGCCGTCACGTTGCTCTGATCCGCTGTGGTTAAGGTTCCTTCAATGCCATTGCTGGCGGAGATGCTACCATCTACGGTGAGGGTTGCGGTGGGCGTGGTGGTTCCAATGCTGACATAGCTACCGCCATAGTAGAGCGTCCCGCCGAGATCTTCCCAAAGAGAATCGCCAATACAACCATTGCTGTCGCAGATGCTACCAGCGGATTGCAGATCGTTGCTTTCCACGATGGCAATAACATCGGTGGTGCTGAGTTGTGTATCGTTGTCGGACTGACAAGACCACACCAGCGCATCGGCATCCCACTTTATAATTTCATCGCTCGCGCAGTTGAGCGACAGTGCGTCCAAGGAATCCATTTCGCAAGACCATGCGCCCAACACACCGTCCCACACGAGAAGTTCTCCCTCTGTGCAGGTACTGTGTGATATAGAGACAATGTTCTCGCCACCGATGGTGCTTTCGGCGAACAGATCGATCACACCGTTGCTGATGTACTCTTCCACCTCGGATTCTTGAAGCTGGGTGTCCGCATCTCCGTCGAAGAGATCTTCGGGTATATCCTCGAGATCGTTCCAGTTGATGGGGGTGCCCATCCAGTTCCCGTCTCCGTCGACGACGGTAAAGTCGTTGATGGAGATTTCGCTGGCATTGACGGTTCCACCATCCACGCTTTCGGCGGTGCCGGACACGCTTGCATAGGGAACCGATTGGATTGGATGTCTCGGCTCGAGTGGGTCACCATCTACGGTGAGTTCCATCCAAAGCGGATACGAAGCGAAGATGCTATCGTCCAGGGGATTG
>JAYYRF010000047.1:0-4198 GCA_036127535.1 Myxococcota bacterium
TTGCTATCGCTAATGACGATTTCTCGATCGAGAGGCGGTGTTTTTTCCAGCCACGTGTTCCATAGAATACTTTGTTCGAGATACGGAACCGAATCTCCATAGGGCGGATCCGTAAAAATATAGTCGATGGACTCGTCCGGATAGGGGAGCGCTTTGGCATCATACTGATCCAATATGTATGCGGCGCTATTTTTAGGTAGATCATCGAATTTGAATTTGCGTCCAAGGCCTTTGGTCTGCGGTAGATTTTGCAGGTAGTCCTTCTTTCCGTTCAGAACTTTGCGTACACGGTTTTCAAAATAGTGGAAAACATTGTTCTCGATGTATTGTTCTCCCGTGTAAAATCCGGTCATCCATGCGCCTTGCGAGAATTCACCTCTGCTCCTGATCGGTGGTACCAGTCGAGAGCAGTTCGCGAGATTTGCGGTGAAAGCGAGGAGTAAAGGGGATGAACCTGTATCTTGAATGGCTTTATGCAGGGCGATATGGCAGTTTAGGGCTCGTTTGGTAAAGACAGAATCCGTGCTCATTCCCGGTCGCGCAGAGATACGAGCATTGGTGATGAGCGGACGATGGGGGTGGTTGGGCACAAGCTCCTTTTCTTTCTCGCGCAGAGAGCTTTGCTCCGATCTTGTCAACGGAGCTGTAAAACGGGTTTTGCTACAGGTACAGGCAATGCTATTCTTGAGAGGCTGATCGTTTTGATCTCTGAGTGTGGAGAGAATCTCTGCTTTGCGACCACAGCGAGGACAGGTGATTCCATACCACTTCTTGCGAACATCTTGGAGACCGGCTTGGAGTTGACTTAGAATTGTTCTTTCGTGTGAAACGGAAACATCTTCTTCTAACAGTTGGGATTGGATGAAATGAGCCGCGGGATTGATGTCATTGGCAATAACGGAACGAGAAGCCAGATACGCTTCGCACGCAAACACACCCGATCCGGCAAAGGGATCCAACAGAATTTCGAACGGATGTGAATAGTTTTGGATTAGAGAACGCAACGGGTGGGACGGTTTTTTGCCCCAATACTTGTGCATCCTGTAACGAGCGGGTGTTGTCATTTCGATTTGGTAGCGTTTTATAAATACTGTGATATATACCCTATCAATAGGGCAATCGACGCCCACAAAGCACTCTTTTTCAGAATTTTGAAATTTGATTGGTTTGTAAAAATGGAGGTCCTGTGAAAAAAACCGCTTTGATTTGTGGTGCTTCTCGTGGAATCGGAGCGGCATTCCTAAACAAACTGATTCACGAAAAAGAGTTTCACCGCATTTACACGCTGTCTCGCACCGGCTCGGTTCCGTTTGAGATACAAAGAGCCGCCCAGTTGAAAGAAGTGGAGCTATTCCATTTTATAGCGGATGTTCGGGAACCGAACAGCTTGGCCAATGCCGTGATGGATCTCGAGATGCGCAAGGTAGAAATCCATCTTTTGGTCAACTTTGTTGGATTGCTGTCTTCGTCGTCGTTCAAACCGGAAAAGAGTACCCGAGACTTCAACTGGGAACAGCTCAAGGTGTCTGTTTTTACCAATACGTGGCCGGCAATGCTCTTAACCCAGCAACTCAAGCCTTTTCTACGGCACAAAAATGAATGCAAAATGGTCTTTCTCTCGGCGCGCGTGGGCAGTATTTCCGACAATCATTTGGGTGGGTGGTATTCTTATCGGATTAGCAAGGCCGCTTTGAATATGGCGATGCGATGCTTGGCGCTGGAAATGGCCCGCTATAATCCGAATCTTTGTTGTGTAAGCTATCACCCGGGAACGGTCGATACCGAACTTTCACGGCCTTTTACAAAGCGCTACAAAAGAAATAATATCTTCACTCCGTCCGAAGCGGCAGACTATCTGCACAACTTGATCGGAGATCTCCGTCCCAGTAAAAATGGCCTCTTCTTCGATTGGAAAGGCGAAAGTATAGAGTTTTAACATTATTTGAACCTTTCTTTCTCTCTTGGGTCTAGTGTATGGCACAACAAACGGAGAAAGAAAATGAGATTATGGTTATTGGGATTGTCTATTGTTGCTTGTTCGGAATCAGAACAAGCCACCGTTGCAGAGGAAGAGAAAGCACAGACTCCTTCTGAAACGGTTTTGGAAGAAACGCTGGTTTTGGCAACGGACGAAGCGGAGCCAAGCGCAGTAGAAGAGGAAGAATCGGAGCCAAGTGCAGTGGAAGAGGAAGAGGCGGAGCCAAGTGAAGTAGAAGAACAAGCCGCGGAGATGGTAGAGCATACGTCGGAGAGAAAGGTCGAGCAATCAGCGACAAAATCCGCGACCGCCGAGCTGACTGATCTTGCACTCATGCAGGGGTTGCTCGCAGCAGATGGCAATCACTCGAGTGGATCAGGACGTTTGGACAGTACCCATATGGGGTTTGGAGGCGGTGGTTCCGTCAATGGACTGGGTGGCCTGGGAACCAAGGGTATCGGAAAAGGCCGAGGGTCGGCAACCGGAACAACTCAATATAAACGGAGTCGAGTGTTGCGCGGTGAGTCCATGCCGGTGTTGCCGTCCAGTCAAGAAGAGTATACCGACCACGGCGTCTCTCGCTTTGTGAACACGATGGAAGACAGAAAAAGCACTTTCTCGATCGATGTTGATACGGCTTCTTATACCATTGCCCGTAAAAAAATAAACAATGGTCAGTTGCCACCCATCGGCGCCGTTCGCGTTGAGGAATTTGTGAATTATTTCCCATATGATTATCCCGCGCCTTCTGCGGAGCCGTTTATGGTTCATATGGATGCGATGCCGGATCCCATTCGCGAAGGCAGCACGATTTTTCGGGTCGGTGTCCAGTCGAAGCGATACAGCAAAACCGACAGGCCGCCTTTAAATCTAACCTTTCTCATCGATGTGAGCGGTTCGATGAGAGCCGAAGATAAGTTACCCCTCGCGAAGCAATCCCTTCGGATGCTGCTGGAAACCCTTCGAGAAGATGACTCCATTTCCATCGCAACCTATGCGGGACGAACGGCGCAGGTCTTACCGCCGACCTCGGGTGGAAATAAAAAAGCCATTTTGGCTGCGATCAATAGAATGGAAGCGAACGGCTCCACCGCGATGTCTTCCGGATTGGATATCGCATATGAGATGGCTTGGGAAAAATTTGAGCCGAACAAAGAAAATCGCGTGGTTGTTTTATCCGACGGAGATGCCAATGTGGGACGAACATCTTGGTCTGAGATGCTATCGCAGATCAAGTCCTTTGCCGATAGGGGTGTGACCTTGTCGACGATTGGCTTTGGTATGGGGAACTATAAAGATACGCGCATGGAGCAATTGGCCAACAAAGGGGACGGAAACAATTACTACATTGATTCTCCGCAAGAAGCGTCAAGAATCTTCGTTGATGGCTTCAATGAAACCATGATCTCCATTGCGCGAGATGTGAAGATTCAGGTGGAATTCGATCCAAATGTCGTCGAATCCTATCGGTTGATTGGATATGAAAACCGAGATATCGCCGACAAAGACTTCCGAAACGACCGCGTTGATGCTGGAGAGGTCGGTGCGGGTCATTCTGTTACGGCTGTGTACGAATTGAAGCTACAGCAGCGCTCTGGTTCCTTAGCCACCATGCGTCTGCGTTACGAAAAGCCGGGTCGGGACAACAAGGCGACGGAACGTGTTTGGTCTTTTGCTGCTGATCAAGTGTCGATGAATCCAAATGCTAAAATGCGCTTGGCATATACAGCCGCTTGTTTTGCGGAGGTCTTGCGTAAGTCGCCCTACGCCCATGGAATCTCATTGGATTCGCTACAAACCTTTTTGAAGGAAGGAAAACGGTCTGCGAAGAGCGAGGAGCTGCTCTCTTTGATGGAAAAGGCTGAGAGCATACGGGAGCAATCGCTGCACGTAGAGCTTCGATAGGTGATTAAAATGTGGATAGGGGGACACCGAAGACTAGCTTTTGTGAACCTCTTCCGCTTCGCTCACCTTGACGTCGTCTTGCATCGAACTGCTTTGCGCTTCGATGCTCTTGGTTTCATCTTCTTCTTTCATGCCGTCTTTGAAGGCGCGGACGCCTTTACCCATTTGGCTGAGCACCTGGGGAAGTTTTCCCGCTCCAAAAAAGATGAGAACCACCACCAATACGATGATCCACTCCCAAGGGCCGCTCATTTGAAAAAATGCCAGCATAGCTTTCTCCTTCTTCCTTACTATCTTATCTTATCGTCTTAACCG
>JAYYRF010000048.1:0-4374 GCA_036127535.1 Myxococcota bacterium
GTATCCGATGACACCGTCAGCACCGACGAGCGGATACAGTCCGTTGATCAACCAAACGGTTGTACCGACCAATGTGAAGCCCATGATCTGCTTGAAGCGCTCCATCCATGCGCCTGGAGAGGGCAAGATTTTGCTGGCTGCTGGAATAAATGCAATCAACAAGAAGGGAAAGGCGAGACCCAATCCCGCAACACTGAAGAAGAGTAAAACCTCTATCGGAGGGAGTTTGAAGGCAAAGGCCATGCCGGTGCCGAGAAATGGAGCACTGCACGGTGTTGCGATTAAGGTGGTAAAAACACCGGTGAGGAAGTAGCCCAAAAGACCTTCTTTGTCGGATGCTCGATCCATTTCGGATGCGCCAAAAGCAGGTACTTCAAACACACCGAAAAGGGAAAGACCGAACAAGAAGCAGATGGTTCCGAGTGCAATGGTAAACGTGGCGCTTTGGTTTTGGAAGCCCCAGCTCACATCATGACCGATGAGTTCTTGGCTGAAGATCACCACGAGCCCAAATGCGACAAACGATAGGATTACGCCAGCGGAGTAGACCAATCCCGACAATTGTCGTTTCGCAGCCTTCTGCTCCTTCTGCTCGATAAGGGTGTATATTTTGAATGTTAGTACCGGTAAAACACAGGGCATTGCGTTGAGGATCAAGCCCCCGAGAAAAGCGAAGAAAAGCATTGCCCAATAGTTATCGTTTTCTGTTTTGGGTTCAGAGGTAGCCTCCGAAGAAGCATTTTGGGCGGGAACATCGTTCGGTTTCGTTTGTGGTGCAAGAGTGAGTACCGGTGAGGCATTGGCCTGAGATACAAGATCGGATGACACGGGTTCAGGGGTTTTGCCTGGCGCTGTCCATGGAACATCGAGCACGATTTCGGTTTGAATCTTTTTGCCATTCGCTTCTAATTGCAACAAGCCGCCGATCTTCTCTCCGGCTGGAAGAGGTTCGTCATCATATATTTCAAATGCTTCAGCGGACATGACAACGAATACACCTCCCTCTGGAGCCTGTTTTAGTTCTAATTTGGGTTGAATACCATCATCTTGGAATACCAAATCGAAGGTTCCCTCTACGATGGGGGTAAAGAGAGGCCAGGTTCCTTTGTCTTTTTCAACATTGTATTTGAGGCTTGCGCCATTGGTCGGTTGAATGTGCAGTGCGTATTGAAAAGCCTCTTCCGAGAGCAAGGATGAGACCGAAAGGCTTTGCGTCACCTTGAACTCCGAAATGGATTCTATCGACGTGGGATGTTGGTTTTCAAAATGCTCAAAGAGCGGCTGGTACGGCGAAGGAGATATGCTTTCATTGGAAACGGTTACCGGAAGGGTCAGCTTGGCTTGTCCGAGAATACACGATGTTTTACAGACCAACCATCTTGCGGATGCGCCTACGTCGATGGTACCCAGTGGGGTATCGCTTGGCAGGGTCACTTCGGTAAAGAGCAGGACTTGATCGTCATATCCATACGAAATCGTCTGACCATCAAAATATCGGTTCGGAATTGGGAAAGTGTAGGGCTTTTGGGTGCTTTTTTCGGGTAACGACCAAGAGATTTCCGTCTTTTTGCCCACTCCTCCAGGAGACCGCCAATACGTATGCCATTCAGGCAACATGGTGAGATGAACCCCGATACGGAAGGGTACGCCCGGTTGAACACTTTGTTGTTCCGGAAGTAGGCGAGCAACCACTGGATGAGGTTTTCCAGAGCCATCGCTTTTGGCGACGGTGGCCGTTGCGGGTAGCGTCGAGAAATCAACTTTTGGTACGGTGCTGGGGCCGGCTGGGCCACCGTAGGCCGGCATGCCCAACATGTAAAAGAGGGAGAAGAGTAGGATTGATACGTATCTCATAATGTCTCTCCGGATACGAGGGGGATAAGTAAGAATATACACCCTGTGCGCGTTTCCACTATTATTGTAACAAATCTTGTATGTCGCTGAAAAAACTTTATATTTTACGCTGAATTGACGCCCAGTTGAAACTCCAAAGATGGTTTTACGCCTAAGATTTACGTCTGTTTCTCCAAGCGAAGACCGATACGTGCTCGCTTGGTTTTGCTTTGAAGTGTACATTCTTCAGTGTGAATCGCGCCTTCCAGTCCCGAGTTCCATCGGTGTTGTCGGTTGAGATGTACAGTTTCTTTTTTCGCAACGGTGTGTTCGTGAACCTCCACCCTTTGATACAACGTCCACGAACGCTCTTTTAAAGATATGGTACCTTTGTAAATTCCATTGCTTGTGGGCTCAGGGTGAAAGTCAAAGTCAATGCTTTGATCGTGTTCGACCGCCATCTTCAGCCGTATATTTAAGGTTGAGCTTCCAAAACCTCGAAAAGAGGTGTGTGCACTCGTTTCGGAAAGGCGATAATCGACTTTGCTCTCTCCGATCAGCGCACATTCAAACACAGGAGAGACAAACTCGTTTTGGAAAAACGGAAAACGTTGGGTTTGATCGATGTTGGGTGTCGTTCCGATCTGTTTTTTCAAACGCGTCTCCATCGTTTGCGCGATGGGTAAGAGTGCGGGTTGATCTTGTAGAGGGTCGTTGAGGTATCCGGAATACGATTGAATCCCTGCCGGCCATGGTATGGATGGATGATGTGTACTTTGCCCGGCGATCGTGGCTTGCTTTGCATCTTGTATCAGGCCTATTGCATGACTGGTAAAGGCAACATTTCCACGATGATTCCCCTGGCTTTGGTGTTGGATTTCTACGGATGAGTCCTCGGTGTAAATGGGTAGTCGATCTGCGCTGTGCCATATCAAGCGCCAACGATAACGCTGTTGCCACTTTTCTTCTGTTCGTCTTTCCTTCGCCTTCGTTTTGCAGAGCGGGGTATCTGGAAGGTCGGAAAACATGGTGCTGCTTGGCCAACGTATGCTGACGCTCGTTTTTTGTGTGCTGGACAGGCCGCTGGGTTTGAGGTGACGAGAGGTTTCGATTTCGATGGAGGGAGATTGGAGTCGGTTCTCTCGATAAACGGGGTTGGACAAGTCGTGCTGAAATTCTAAGATATAGAAGCGGTCGAGTTTGCCCAGCGTCTTCCGCATCTTTTCTACCTCTTCTAATTTTTCGGCAAAGGACGGGGTTCGAAAGAGTTGGTATTGGTCGATAAGGGTTTGGGTTGCCTCCAAATGGGAACGCTCAAAACTGATAAGGGCATACGGGTTTTCGTGCTCAACCCAGCCGTCCTCAGAACAGGAAAAGTAGCTGGTCAATCCGGAACGCAAGAAAGAAACTTGATGTAAGCCTTCGATTGGATCGTAGGTAATCAAAGCAACGTCCCATTTGTCTCCGCTGGGTAAGGAAGATTGGCTTTCATCTGCAGACGCTTCTGTTGTCGGTGTACCTTTGATGATGCTTTCTTTCAGGACATTCTCTTGTTGGATTTGGCTTTGCTTTTGAAGTTGCTCGTATATCGCATCATTTTCGGCTTGCAGGGTATCGATATCTTGTTGAGAGGGGGGAGCCGCCTCAAATTCTGTGAGTTCTTCGAGCAACGTTGGGAGTTGAATGTACAGATCTGGATGGGTTAATCCGCGGACAACCGTTGCGCGATCGGATTCCGAAAGCGTCATGAGAGAAGCTTGATCGGGAGTGGCGATGAGTGTCTCTAAGTCGCAGTTTACGGTCGTTTCGAGTACTCGTTCGATAAGGTTTTGGGCAATGTATACTTGTTCCTCTTTCGAAAAGTAGTCCATTCCTCGGATCAGTTTGAGGACTTCTAGAGTTTGCGCGATCTTTGGATTCATCATTTTTCCGACTGGAGTTCGTGACAAGTGCTATACAAGACCCGTCGCCGTTTGTGCTAATAACATCGAATCCTTCGATGTGTTGGAGAGTAAAAAACGAAAAAGCCTCCTTTGGTAAGGAGACGGGCGATGCTTTCTGGAGAGAAGTCGTCTACTTGATGTCGTTGACGGACTGCGTCATTTCGAGGTTGAAATCTTCTCTAAGGTCGATCATCGGATTGAAATCGGCGCGGGCTCTTTCCAAAAGGAGTTGTCCCTGTGGCTTTTTCAGCTGTCCTTCAATGTCTACTGCTTCAAAGTCAATTTCTGTTTTTTCTTTGTAGATTACGTTTGGCTCGTCTTGTGCGAAAGCGGGAGCGGCAAAGAGGCCGGAGAGAAGAACAAGAGAAAGTTTTTTCATGGTTCGTCCTGATGTTGGTGTTGTTAGAAAACAGTATACCCAAATTCGTAGTATTTTCAAGGGCACATACACATATATATTCCAATCGGAATCATTCCGTCCTTCTGAATACAATTATTTTATGTTTTTTACATCTGCCGGTATCCAACGGTTTCGATTTTGCACACCTTGTACCCAGCTCCGATGTCCGGACAAGATCAGTGTTGACCAACGTTGTTC
>JAYYRF010000049.1:0-3262 GCA_036127535.1 Myxococcota bacterium
TTACCATTACCCATTGCGTGATGAGTTGGTCATTTCTCCGATCTGCAATTTGCGCGAGCCAAGGACGTCCTTTTTGATAGATGTATTTGCGAATACTGGAGACGAGCTCTTCCCGTGTGGTTCCGTCGAAGTTCATCATGAATTGATCTTGAGAAAACTCTTTACCAAGCCAGTCGCATAATGCGCTAAAATCGGCATCGGCCGGCAGCCCTTCCGAAAAGGAGTCGACCAAAGCCTTTCCCAGTTCATTGGGGGTTTGGGTCGTGTAGTTCTCTTCGCTGTAGGTTGCTTTGATTAGTTCAGCGACACTCTGTTCGTTGGGTGCGCTTCCAAATTGACTCTTTAATACGTCTTGGACACTTTGAATCGCTAAACTTTTAAGTGGCTTATTTCCAACCGCTTCGATGTTCGCGCAGGCATGTTGGATGGCCGGGGATGAGGGTTTGATATTGTCGGTGTAGAGCGAGTAAAGGTAAGTGGACAGCGTAAAGTGCAAGCTGCCGGTTTTAGCGTTTGTATCCATGATTTATACCTCAAGATGATTTTGATTTGGTTTATTGGGCTGGTTTCGATTATAATGGATTACTAATTGATTTCGTGTTTTCCTGTCTAGTTTTTTCCACCCGATTTGGTTTAATATGCTCCTCTTCATTTCTATGTTCTTGGCTTGTCAGAATGAACTCGCTGAAATGACGAGAGCAAACGAATTGCTGGACAAAGAAAAAAAGTTGGAGGCACTGCGGATTTACGAGGACGTGAAGCGCCGTTATCCGGATACACAAGACGCAAAATCCGCAGATGAACGCATCGAGCGAATTTACAACAACGCAGCCAAGAGCGCGCAGAAAGAAAGCCTCCAAAACGCTTTGAAAATCACCCAAGTTCAACTGCAACGTTGGCCGAGAGGGCTTTATGCCGCGGAGGCTTCCAATCGAAAGTCCGCGCTGGAAGATGCGATTAAAGAAGACGAACGTCTACTCCGAGAAGACCGCAAACTGTGTGAAGAAACCAAAAAGATACGAACCGTAGAAGCTTGGCAGACCTACTTGGCTTCCTTTCCCACGGGAATTTGCCATGAGGAGGGACAAAAGAAAGTACGGTTGCGTCCAGCAGAGGAAGAAGAGATTGCATCTTTGAGAGAGATTTTGCCAAGATGCACGGAAATGATCGAAGAATGCAAGCGTTTGTCAGGGAGGTATGAAGACCTCCGTGCTAAAAATGAGGTTTCCTATCTTCAAAGTACCTTCTACGATTATTTATCGATTCGTGTAGAGCAGTTTGTTCTCGCGAAGCAGGAAGGGGAAGCCTTTGTTGAGAGTTTGTATCAAAACGATGTGGACACCGTTTCGTTGATAGCCGAACTCAACCAAACATGCTCAGGATGTTCGGAGAATATGCTACAACTGAAAGAACTGCAGGCCTGTAAAGAAGCGATGGCGACGGAAGGAGATGCTTCGAAGCCGCTTTGGGAATCGTATCTTAACGATTTTCCAGACGGATCTTGTCAGCGGATTGCCAAAGACAAGTTACGTTAGCGTTCAAGGTTTGGCTTTGAGAAAGAGTTGACGTCCGGTTCGTACTTTTTCTGTCTCAGACAATGCGTTCCACGTTCGAATCTCCTCGACGCTACAGTCGTATTTCTTTGCGATGGAAGCCAACGTCTCCTTCGCTGCTACAACGTGATTGACCCACTTTTTTTTCGCTTTTGGAAGAAGCCGCAGGATTTGGTCGGTTTTCGGTTCGTCTTTTTCTGCGATATCGTTCCACTCTCGTAAGCTGCTCTCTCGAATCGACCATTTCGCTGCAATTTGGGAAATCGTTTCTCCTTCTTTTACGATATGCTGGTGGGCATGATGTTGGGCGCTTTTGGTGGGAGGCTGGTATTTGGCTCTTTCGGCTTCGGACAGTTGCTCTCCCATTGTTCTCTTCGCTGTTCTTTTTGATTTTTGGATGTTCTGATTGAAGAGATTCACCTTGTCAACCGGTAGATATAGATTGATTTTAAAATCAGATTTTGGAACCAGGTGGGAGATTAAATGTGGATTGTACGTTTGGAATTCCGAAACACTCAGATCCGCATACTCAGAAAGAGTTGAGATGCTAATGCTCTTCTTGGGACTGTACGTGACGCGCGCTCTCTCCAAAGGCTTTTGATGCTTGGGCAGGTTGATACCAAACAAACCCGGGTTTTTTTCCAATACGCTGGCCGCGATGATCTTTGGAACATAATCAATGGTCTCGTCGGCGAGAGCCTCCTTTGCGCTTAGATACCAAAAATCTGCGGTGTTGTGCTTGAGTATCGCTTTCTGCACGTTTCCTTCGCCGGTATTATACGCTGCGATTGCAAGATGCCAGTAGGCGAATTCAAGCTTGAGCTTTTTGAGATATTGTATGGCGGCCTGGGTTGACCGAAGCGGATCCCGTCTTTCATCAATAAATTTCGAGATCTGCAGCCCATAAGCGCTCCCGGTTGAGGGGATAAACTGCCAAATTCCAACGGCTTCTGCGGAACTGACGGCTTTGGTAGAGAAACCGCTTTCAATCATGGCCAAGTAGAGTAAATCTGCAGGGAGTTGGTGGTTGCGCAATTCGCGAATGATTTCATTGCGATACAATCCAGAGCGTTTTATCCAACGTCTATACGTCGATTTTCCCGGTCCTCTAAACCAATCGAGCCAGTAAATTACTCGTTCATCATAGCTGATGGGAAGAGAGACCTGCTGGGGATTGATCAACTGTAGCAGTTCTTTGGTTGTCGGTTCGACTTCCTCTTTGGGTTCCTTTGGACTTTCTACGCCCCCAATGTCATTCCAAAGGGTGTCGTCAGCTTTGGATAACGGGATGCAGAGCGAGAAAAGTATACTGAGCATAGTGTCGAAAGGAGAGAATGTGGTTTTGATGTATAAATGCGAATGTACGCTAACGATTGTGCAAGAAAGTGGTTACATAACGTTATCTATTGTACGGCAATCATGTCAAATTTACAAGAAATCCAAGCTTGGTTTCAAAAACAAATACACACGAATGTAGAACTTTGTTTCGATCAGGTTCGTCTTCGTAAGATCATGGTGGATCGTTGGGGTGTGTGTGCCCCCGTTTTGGCAATCCACGCCTGTTGCACGGAAGGAGTAGCGGCTGAGGTTTCTCATGCCTTTGGAACCCCTCTTCCGATTATGCTGAAAGAGAGATACGTGCGCAGACTCTTTGAGAAAAGAGGCTTAAACCTACAAATGATTCACTTCGCTGTGGAGTCTTGGGCGCT
>JAYYRF010000050.1:0-4904 GCA_036127535.1 Myxococcota bacterium
GGCTTGGCCTTTTCTACTTTGTACGGGTGTTTTGGCCGCTGTTACAATATCGAAGTACCACTTGTCACGTCCTTTTTTACTGGTTGTGTTGTGTGCGACAGTTACGGAGGCTTTTGTTTCCGTTCAACTTCCATGGCGCCAGTACAACAATCCGGTGGAGATTCCCAATGTGTACACACAAGTAGAAGGGCCGGTTTTGGATTTGTATCCGGAGGTTAAAATCCTCGGTCGATATAGCGATCATCTAATTTGGTTTTCGACGATGGGATGCTTTTTTCAAAGTTCCCACGGTCGGGCGATATCCGACAATTGCGTCGCCACAGATCCAAAAAAGCAACATCGTAAAAAGATCTCGAAATGGTTGATTCCGGTGTTGATGAACGGTGATACCAAAACCGCGAAAAGCACGCTGGAAAGATATGGCTACACATCGGTCGTCGTATACCCCGATCTGTTTACCGAGGGGGATCGCAGACGTCTCTTGCACGCTTTTTATGCGATCGATTCCGATCCTGTCATTAGCGAAAATGCCGGTATGTATGCGATGCTTTTTCGACTGGCAGCGAGCCCGGTGCAGGAGCGAACCCTACCAGAGTCTGAGCGCTCCGTGCAGTGGGGTACATCGGTTTTGGTCGATGCAAAGAACCTCGAGTTCGATTTTTTTCCAGGGGCTGGTGTCACCTTCAAGCCTCATCAACTGCTTGTGGACGGGACGTCCTATCCATTGGAAAGGCGACGTGATAGCCCGTCGCATTTTGCCACCATCGCCGGAAATTTTGATGGTGTCAGTACCCTCCAGGTAGTCTCCGACGATGTTTTATGGGAGGGTCGTTTTGCATCGGGCGCATCCGATGAGCAATTGACCGTCAGCGAAGAAGAGGGGTTTTTGGCCGTGACTTCGGTCTCTGCTCAATCTCCGGCGAGTCGCGATATTCCCAAGTGGGCAACGCGCTCATGGTTATTCTTGTCCGTGCTCTTCGGTATTTTTCACGTGCACCGATTTTGGCAACGCCGCTGGCTTTTCCGCGCAGAGAAAGAGAATCGAGCAGTCGGTTTGTAGAAGGTCGATGACCACTTGGTTGGGTTGCTCTTGGTTCACGGGCGGCTCCAACGCCCGACGTTCGGCGATGATCAGAAGGACTGGACCCATCGCGGACAAGTTTTTGTACTCTTGCAGCACGAGATGGTTTTCTGTCGGAACCTTAGACAGTACAAAAACACCGGGCATCGATTCTGCAGCGCTTCGATCTTCCGCTGGCGTTTCGGGGTCGAGCAATAAAAGTACGTTCATAGATGGTGTAAAGGCCGTGAGGGCATCGAGTAGTACAGGTAGTCTATTCTGCGGAGGGACGAGCCAAACTTGTTGGATGCCGATCGGATTTTTTAGGGTTGGGTGTGCAAAGGGCTTTCCTTTTCGTCTGATTTGACTGGGCTTTTTGATTCGAATCAGCCACCCGAATAAAAAGAAGAGCACCGCGATGCCAAACCGCATGTAGAGATCTCCTTGTGCGGCATCAAAGGACAACATCGATGTCTTGTGTGTCGCATTGAGCAGTTTTTTGTACTCGATCTTTACGTCCATGGGCGCGCCGCGCGGATGTCGTATCCATACCCATACTTGGTGTTGTGGGATGCTGGTTACTTCTCCCGTCCACAATAGTTTGTCTTGTGCACTCATCAATCGAAGGTTGTAACTTTTTTCACGGTTGGCTTCAAAAAAGCCAGCTGTTACACCATCTTGGGCTTCTTTGTCGGGAGATACACCATCATCCTTGAGCAAGACCGATTTTGAACCCAATTTGATGAAGGCATTGGGTTCTTCGATTTGTGCGATGAACACAATACCGCTGCGATCGATGTCATCGTTGTGGGGAAGTACAGTAGCGTGTGCGAACGCCGCGAATATCCAAAACACCCAAATCCTCCAAGATGAAATGTATCGATTCGATGCCGCGTTAGAAACGCCTTTGGTGATTCTCTTGCGACCAGAACGAACCGTATGGTGTACAAAAAGTTCTCGGTAGTGTTGATAATGACAATGTATTGGACGCATCGCAACCAAGCCTCCAAAAAAACATGGGCTCGCTCACGATTTAGGGCAAGCGTTGCAAGAGTCTTTGGTGGATGGTGTCGATATGGGTGTATCCGCTAGCTCGGGTCTCCTTGTTCAGGAGTAACGCGTCGGTTCTTGAGTACTTCAGCGTAGTAATGACCGGAGTCTTTTAAAATGCGTTGTTGTGTCTCGAAGTCCACCCACGTTAGCCCGAAGCGCTGGCTGTAGCCTTCTGCCCACTCGAAGTTATCGAGTAAAGACCAAGCGAAGTATCCGTGCAGAGGAACACCATCCTCTATACTGCGCGCACAGGCCGTTAGATGCTGGCGAAAGTATCTCGTGCGCGCGACATCTGTGACCCTTCCCTCCTCATTGGGGCCGTCAGGATAGGAACATCCATTTTCGGTTATGTAAAGCGAACGCGGGTTGTAATCTTGGTGGAGGCGATTGAGGAGGCGTCGCAGAGACGGCGCGTGTACTTCCCAATCGAAGGCGGTTCGTTCCCCGTCGTCAAAAATGGTACGCGGTTCGTTTTCCTCTTCTGGGATTTTATCCGAACGAATAACGGCCCGAGAATAGTAGTTAATGCCCAAAAAGTCGCAGTCTACCGCAATGGTTTCGAGATCACCATCTTGCAGCCATTCTGGATTCTCAGACGAGAGATGACCTTGCTCCACATAATCGCGCAGCATGTCTGCTGGGTAAGAAGCTTTGAAAAGAGGATCGAGGTACCAACGGTTGAAGAAACCATCGAACCAGCGTTCCGCATCGCGATCTGCGGCGGATGTGGAAGCGGGCTCGGACGGGCACAGATTGACGGTAATGCCGACCTTGGGGTTCGGTACAGAGAGATTGCCACGAATGATCGGCACGGCGGCACCGTGCGAGAGTAGAATGTGGTGCGCCGCCGCAAGCGACTCGGGCCAGCTCTTTCGCCCGGGTGCATGTACGCCCGTACAATAGCCCAAATGCGATGCAACCCAAGGTTCGTTATGGGTAATCCAATGGGCGACACGGTCACCGAGTCGCTGACTCATCGCATCCGCAAAACGGCAAAAATGATCGACGATACTCCGCTCGGTCCAACCACCCTCATCCTCAAGTGTTTGGGGCAGATCCCAATGATAGAGTGTAACCCAAGGAACAATTCCTACCTCGAGTAGAGCATCGACCAAGCGATCGTAAAAGTCCAACCCCTTTGGATTGGGTACCGCTTCATGTCCCGTGGCGAAAATACGAGGCCAAGCAGCGGAGAAACGGTATGCATCCAGACCCAGTTGTTTCATAAGTCGAATATCTTCGGGATATCGGACAAAGTGCTCGCACGCCCGCGTGCCATCGTCTCCGTTTTTGACCTTTCCTTCGGTTGCGCAAAAGCGATCCCAAATGCTCTCCCCGCGTCCGTCTACATGGGTATAGCCCTCGATTTGAAAACTGGACGTGGCGACGCCAAAACAAAAGGATTGGGGAAAGGTGTGGTGCGTTTTCATAAGGCCTCCGTGGCAGAAATAAGTTTTCGGGTATGGGGATGAGTAGACTGATAGATAATATTTTCGGCATGGTCTGCCTCAACGATGACCCCTTGATCCATTACGTGGATCTCACTGCACAAATAACCGGCAGCTCGGATGTCATGTGTGATCATGAGAATCGAAATTCCCTGCTCGCACAGTTTGACAAGCAGGTCGAGAACGCCGCGGCGGATCGATAAGTCCAGCATCGAGGTGGGTTCGTCCGCGATGAGAACAGCCGGTTTCACAGCCAGCGCGCGGGCGATGACCACGCGTTGGCGCTGGCCACCGGACAGTTGGTGCGGGTATCGATGGACAAAATCCGGATCGAGTTCGACCTCTTCGAGTAATTCCAAAATGCGTGCGTCTCGCTCCTTTTTCGATTTGATCCCAATGGTTTTGAGCGGACGATGTAGATGATGCGCGACGGTGTGAACCGGATTGAGGGCAGCAAAGGGATCTTGAAAGATCATTTGTATTTTGGGATGAGTGCCGTGGAGCGTTTGGCCGAGGAGAGAAAGACGACCTTGGTCTGGACGGAGCAAACCACAAACCATGCGGGCCGTTGTCGACTTTCCACAGCCCGATGCGCCGATAAGAGCCATCGCATTACCGCGATAGAGAGAAAAAGAAACCCCGCGAACCACCTGCTTGTCACCGAAGGCACGGTGCAGATTGTCCGCGTGGAATACGACCTCTTTCTGGCGTGGTTTTCGTTGCACAAACGGATTTTGAGCGGCCTTCATTAGAGTTTGGGTGTAAGAGTGCTGTGCGTTTTTTTGGAGTTGTTTCGGCGTGCCTTCTTCGAGGAGAACACCGTATTTCATAATGCCGATTCGATCCGCATATCGCATGATCAAAGGTAGATCGTGGGTGACGATCAAAGCCGCAAAACCGTATTCTCTCTGCAGATCATGTATGCGATTGAGGATTTCTCGCTCGACCAAGACATCGAGTGCCGTGGTCGGCTCGTCGAAGATGATCAGTTTGGGTTTGAGCATGAGTGCGAGTGCAATGACTACGCGCTGCCGCATTCCACCAGACAGTTCGTGGGGGTAATTGCGAAGGACTGCCTGTTCTAAATCGACCATATCCAATAGGCGCTTCACGTGATTGGGGTCGTAGGGCAGATCGTGGGCTTTTGCCGTGTCTTTAAACAGCCCCTCGATGGGGATGGTTGGATGCAAAGCGGCCAAGGATGATTGAAACACCATGGAGGCGGCGTGCCATCGGAAGAGTCTCAACACAACCGATTGCAGCAAAAATAGATTTTTTCCCACGAAGAATAAGGAGCCGTCGGTAATTACACCGGGTGCCGGCAATATCCTCAAGATGGCGTG
>JAYYRF010000051.1:0-3463 GCA_036127535.1 Myxococcota bacterium
TCTTCCCCTTCCCAAAAAGACGCACCATCACTCGGAGTTAGAATATTGACGGATGGCGGAGCGTTCCCTTTCTCAACTTCGGAACATCCAAACCAAAATAAAGCTGCTAGCATCATTGAACCACCCCAACGTAAATCGCGACGAACCTTCCGTCCTCATCTTCAAGTTATCAGAGACCAAGCTACTTGCAACAGCGAAATCCAGTTCTCTTGTTGGAATATCCGGGCCCGAAGGTATTGTTCGCTCGATAGCATCGAGCCTTTTCTTTGGGGGTATCGTAGGCTCCTCCCATCAAAACGGCGTTCTCCGGCGTATCCCCTACCCATTCTTCAACATTCCCCGCGAGGTCATATACCCCTTGCGGGGTGACGCAACCCGGCATTTCACCGGTATATACCGGACGAAATTTGCTTCGATCCTTCGCTGTCCAACACAAATTGGGATTGTAGAAGTCGCCGTAGGGATAACTCGTTCCTTCTACGAGATCATCGGCAAAGGAAGCATCCGAATCATCGTCTTGGGCATAGGCTCCCTGACACGCCGACAACCACTCTTGCTCGGTACACAAGCGCATGTTTGCCTTTTCACAAGCGTCTTTGGCCGCAAACCAACTCATCCGAGTCGCGGGAATTACGTGTTTTCCAGAAACGGCCACTCCGTCTTTTAAACCCGCTTCAAAGGTTTGGATTTCAAAGGCAAGTTCGGACATTGAAATGGTCTGAGTGGGAGCAATATCTTCTGGAATGGGTTTTGCTTGGCTACGTTCGGGTCGAAGTTTGAAGCTGTTTTTGGCGGCCTCCTTTGCGTCTTTGCCCAACGTTCGCTCTATGAAAAGTGCCATTTGCTGCGCAGAACTACCGGAGCGATACAATTTATCATTAATCCAAATGCGCGGCGTTCCATGAATATCTAAATCTTTTCCCTGTTTGGTATCAGCCAATAACTTTCGTTTTGTTCGTCCCGTAGACATGCAATCATCATACTGTTTTAGATCCATGCCCACCTTTTCGGCATACAAACGCAGGTTTTCTTTTTCTATGGCGTGCTGATTTTTGAACGTCAAGTCGTGAAAAGCCCAAAATCGACGCTGCTCTTGCGCACACGTGGCTGCCAAGGATGCGTCGCAAGCCTTGCGGTGCTTCCGATTCTTAACCCCTGGATTACACCTTGGATCGAGAGGATAATGCTTGAAAATTACGACAATATCATTTTTGTAGGCCTCGTAAAGCTTGGACAATTGAGAAGCGGCTCTTTTACAATAACCACACTCTAAATCCGCAAACTCGATGATGGCGATCTTTGCGTTTGGATTGCCTTTCCAAGGATCATCGGGAGAGGTTTTGAGAATCGCTTCATTTTTATCTTCGGTTTGAATCGTGAAGGATAACGCAGGTGCTGCACCTTCGGGATCCGTAAAAATCTCCTCTTTTTTGGGTATCTCACTTTCAGATGCTTCTTGGTTCTCTGCAATTTTTTTATCGAGGTCGATCTTTCCCGCATCTCCCAAAAGAGAACTACGGTAGCTTTGTTGTCCCAAGATGGAAACACCCGCAAAAATGAAAAATGATAGTGCAAGTCGCTGGATCGCCGTCTTCGAAATCGTAGCGTTCAACGCACCAGCTAACGCGGTCAAGATGGGAATTGCGAGGTTTACGGCATACAGCCTCATACACCAGAGACACACATATCCAATTTCAACCTTGGAGATATAAAACAGAAAACCCGAATACACTGCGCTGAGTACACCAATCCAAAACATTCCCTTGAGATACTCTCTCTTACCCTGTAAAACCCAAAAGAGGCACAGCAAGAGAGTCAGATAGGTTGCGGCACCCCAGGTCGCAATCGGAACGGACAAAAACTCGGAATAAGACGATGTATTTACCACATCGCAATTTACCTCCGCGCTCGCTTCACAACCAACCAACTGAGTTTGCTCACCACCGTACAACTGCTCCTCGTGGTGAGAGGTCATCAACATACCCACGCCCACCCCGAACATTAGAATGGGAACCAATATATACAACCAAATGTTGTTTTTGTTCGACGAGGCATCAGGAGTTTCAAAATTCTCTACGTCGCTCATTGTTGTAGCTCCTTGATCTTACTTTCCAATTCGGCCAATTTCTTTTGGCGCGAGTATCCTACCTTTACATACTGGACCGTCCCGTTTTTATCGATCAAAAACATCGTGGGCATCGAAACAACGGAATATTCCCCCAAAGCCATCGCTTGGTTGTCCCACACAATGGGCAGATCAAATTGAACTCTTTTTAAAAACCTTTCTGCTTCCGATCTTTCTCGGTCGACATTGACGGCGATAAATTTTGTATTGGGATACAGCGGCTTAATGCGGCTCAACTCGGGCAATTCAAACCGACAAGGCCCACACCAACTCGCCCAAAAAGAGAGCACCACCACTTGACCGCGATGATCGGAAAGACGAAATTCATTCCCGTCCAAGGTCTTGAGTGAAAAGTCAGGCGCACTTCTACCGGTTAGTTCTACATCCTCTTCTGGAATCATCTCTGGAGCCGCCAAACTGAGGAAGCTCGCGAATAATAAAAACAGCATATAAATCCTTTTCTGTAAGTATCAAGTAATATTTACACCCTTAAATAATCAGTTTTTACAAACCTCTACAAGTCCAAAGATGCCCTTTGTTGACAAAGACGATAAATATAGGGTACGGATTGGCGAAAACTATGAAGCGGAAACTAAATTTTGTCGAGTTGGATTCAGGACAGGTACAGGTAGAAGACCTAGACCTGCTCGAAATACTTCCCATCGGAATCGATGTCCAAAGCAGTAGAAAAATTCGCGCATCGATATACCGTTCAGAATGGGGCAAGTACTGGTTTAGCCTTGTTTTGGCCGGAGGCTTCCTGTTGATCACCGGCATCGCAGCATCCGCCCTTCATATGGCATGTACGATTGTTGCACTCCCCTCCATCTTCTTACTGCTGCGCGGCAGCATCTCTGACGAGGAAATGGCAACCAATATCAACCGCTTGTCAAACAGAGTGATCGTGGAAAACTTGGAAAAAGCCAAACTTTATCTGCGTAAAAATCCCTTCATAATCCGAAAGCGCTTCACCGTTTACGAAAATCTTCCCCATTTAATCCGTTTGGATCAAATGATTACCAAATGCAAAGAAGAATCTAACAACACTTGTCTTCAGCTCAGTTTCAATCAAAACGCTTTGCAAGAAATGCTGAAAACAAGTCCTCCAACCGATCAAAACCTGATTCAACTACAAGCACGTGTAGAAGTCCTTGCGGAAGCGGTGCAGAGCTTTGAGGCGACCTATAGCGTACTTCTCTCCGAGGAGAATCGCTTACAACAAGAGAGAGAACGGATTCGAATGAGCGCACAAAACGCAAGCCAAAAGCGCTTTTGGGATGTGTTCGAGCATCCTCCCCTCACACAAATCAATCACGAACAGATGATCTTTCATGAACG
>JAYYRF010000052.1:0-9219 GCA_036127535.1 Myxococcota bacterium
GGGTTCATTGTCTCGAACGTTTACAAGAATCAAAATTTCTCCTATTGGGTAATATATGCGTAAAAACAGCATACATCTATCATAGATCTTTTCACTCTGCAAACAGATTCAGTAAACACCCCCTGCTGCAAACCCATAATATGGGATTAAATCGTGTAATCCTCCATCCAGTCGAATGTTTGCGCGATCCGCAAAGTTTAGTTTGAGACTAAAAGTAAGATCCACCATTGGAATTACCGGTGGTACTTCTACCTTTGCACCATCTGGGTCACAATGATCTTTTCGGATATACGCAGGAGCACCCGGATAACAGGTGTCGTCACTGGCACCGGGACTCCAAAAGGTGAGCGTGCCGGTGGTGAATCCGGCTCCAAGTCCACCGCCTGTTACCAAGCTGAGCCAGATATCATTTTCTTTGGGGGTAAGCGCAAAGTTATAGCCAAAGTTGGCTCCGATAAACCACCCGGAAAAGTTATCTGGTCGAACCCAGTCTCCATCGTCGTGATCCGGTGTGACTCCGGTTTCAATATCCTCCCAGTATCCTTCGTCCATCGTACAATACATATACTCGCTATACAGAATCCATGAGCTATTGGCCTTGGTGTACACCAATTCTATACCGAACACAGAGGCAGATATACTCGGCCTCTTGAGTGGGTTTGCTCCCGGATCATCTTCATCATGAAAATACATATCCATAATTTCATCGGGCAGAAACATAGAGCGATAACGCACGTTGGTCTCGAATTGAAACTGTCTTGTTCTGTCTTCTGATTCTGGGGGTTCTTCTTGTGCAAAGGATATAGAAGCGATGAGAAAGGTGGAGTACATGGGAACGACCTCTTGATACCGTATATCTAATACATTAGTAACATTTTATGTATATCGCTTTCCTTTTGTTTCTTTCATGCACGATTGGCCGCATCCAAAAAAAAACCGTAGACGAGGGAGTACAACTCCTCCGCGTGGAATATAGTGGCTCGCAAATCGGCGTAGAACAGCAATTTTTGATGCATATCAACCGTGTTATCCGACAAGAGGGGTGGTTCGGTCGGAATCCGATTGTTTTGGAATTAATCTCTGTAGAAGAGCGTTGGCAATCTCCGCAGTTGTGGGGCTTGGAAGTAAAGGCGCACATAAGATATCAAGACAGAAAAAGTCCGATGATTCGCTATCGTGCGGTGGAGAGAATACAATACTTAGAGCGATTTGTAGAGACGCGACAGAATGCATACCAAATGATGTATCTCTCGCTCTCTCAGCGCGTCTTTCACTGGCTCTTTATTCAGGGAAGCGACTTCTGATGGCATTTATTGGTTTACTCATTGGTGTACCCGCTTTGGTGCGCAACCGAAGTCAGGCGATCATTACAGAGAGGTTGCCGGAAAAAGATGCGTTCAATTTTCTGAGTTTTCACGCGTTGGACGATGCTCAAAAAATTGCAATGGAATTGCAGGCTTTCTCTATGTTTGCCAGCGATCGGATCGTTTTGGTACACAGTATGGAATTGGCCACGGTTGATTTTTTGGACTTTCTGCTCGATTATGTTTCTTCTCCAAACCCATCGGTCATCGTATTGCTCACCGGTAACGCTATGCCCAAAAAGGGACCGATTCGGAAATTAAAAGCGGCAATTCAGAAACAAGGGTTGGTAGAAGAATTCCGCCTCAAAAATGTAAATGTCGCCTCCTACCTGAACTCTTTGTGTAAAAAGCATCAATTGACGCTCTCTGGTAGAGCCCGTATGCTACTTTTGCAAAAGGTCGGAAAGGATCTGTTGAGTTTGGAAAACGAAGTCGAAAAGCTGCGATGCTATGTAGGCGAAGCCGGAAGTATTTCGGATCGCGATGTAGAAGAGATCGTCTCTACGATATCAGAAGCTTCTATTTGGGATTTGACCGATGCGGTTGTCAGTAAGGATGCATCGAAGGCGATGAAGACGTTACACCGAATGTTGGAGGAGGGGCGTGCGCCGCATCAGATTTTCTCAACCATTTGCTGGCAGGTTCGTCGGCTGTTGGAGCTGCAAGAATACATCCGCACGGGTTCGTCTTATCCCAAGTCTTGGAGCCGAACGCCCGAGCGTAAAAAGAGGGAAGCAATGTCCATGTTGAAGCGCTATCCGCTGCGGCCTTCTTCGATTATCTCCAGCTTACAAGACACCAATCGACTTTTTAACAGTTCGAAAGCGGGGGATCGCCGCAATCTTGAACTCTTAATATTGAGGTTGTGCTTTCCTTAAAAAGAAAAGAATTGCTCTTCGTTCAAAGAGCAATTTCTCTTATAAAGCGCGGCAATACAGTGCTGCCAACGACTGCAGATCGTGGCTACGCTGCGTTGGTTTTTTTCATAAGGGCATGAAGCCGACTAACCCGTCGGTTTGCTTGGTTCTTATGAATGATGCCTTTTTGTGCGAGCTTTTGAATGAGCTTGACGAGAGTGGGGAAGTTTTGTGCTAAAAATTCCTTGTCCTGATCTGCTGCTGCTTTTCTAAATTTTTTAGTAGCCGTTCGCATCTGACTCTTAAAATGTTTGTTATATGCTTTACGCTTGATGTTTTGGCGATTTCTTTTAATCGCGTCCTTATGTGTTGCCACCTTTGGACTCCTTCTTTGATGAATAAAGTTGAAAACCAACCACATATATCTTAAAAAGGATACTTCTGTCAAGTCTCGTTCATGTCTTTAGTCTGATCTTCTTTCTAAAAAAGTTCGGTTTGTCGCCCACTCTACTTTATAATTGCAAAGGAAAATATAATGAAAATATGTGTTTTGGGAACCGGCTATGTCGGTTTAGTCGTAGGAGTATGCATCTCGGATCGCGGTTTTGATGTTTGCTGTGTGGATACGGATCACGCCAAGATCGAAGGTTTAAAAGAAGGTCGTATTCCAATTTACGAGCCGGGTCTAGACGAGATCCTCGAGCGGAATGTAAAAGCAGGTCGCCTTTCTTTCTCTGTAGACGGAGATCGTGCCATCGCAGAGGCAGATATTGTCTACATTGCGGTCGGTACACCCGGAGCAGAGGATGGTTCTGCGGATCTTACGTGGGTTCTTGCTGCTGCGCAACAGATCGCGGAAAACGCAAAGGGCGATACCATGGTGATCATTAAATCGACCGTACCCGTGGGTACGTCGGATCGGGTCTTGGCTCGGATAAGAGAATTTGACTCTCCCGTATTTGACGTTGTATCCAACCCTGAATTCTTGCGAGAAGGCGCGGCCATCGAAGACTTTGATCAGCCGGATCGAATTGTTGTCGGATACAGAGAAGAGCGTTCCAAAGAGTGGATTTCGACGTTGTATCAATCCTTTTCGAACGACGGCCATCCCATCTATTTTATGGACAATCGATCGGCCGAGTTAACGAAGTACGCGGCCAATGCGATGTTGGCAACGAAGATCTCCTTTATCAACGAATTGTCGAAATTGTGTGAGTTGGTGAACGCTGACGTAGAATCGGTTCGAGAAGGTATGGGATCCGATTCTCGTATTGGCCCCAAGTTCCTCTATCCGGGCGTTGGATACGGCGGATCGTGTTTCCCAAAGGATGTCAAGGCCTTGATATCGACGGCTTCCCAAGTGGGTTTAAATTTACAAATAGCGAATGCCGTTGAAGATGTAAATAAAGATCAAAAGGCGTTTATCTATGAAAAACTCGTCAAGCGCTTCGGCGAAGAAAATTTAGATGGAATGCACTTTGCCGTTTGGGGACTTGCGTTCAAGCCGGAAACCGACGATATACGAGAGGCGCCGGCTCTTACGATCATCGATCGTCTTTTGCGTCGAGGAGCAACCGTTCGCGCACATGATCCGGAAGCGATGGCGAATGTGAAGAAGTATTATCCTCACTTCAAAGGACTTTCTTTCGTCGATGATCCGATGGACGCTTTGGACAATGCAGATGCGTTGTTACTAATTACTGAGTGGCAGCAATTTCGAAATCCGGATTGGTCTGCAATTCAAAAGCGTCTAAAGCACCCCATTGTTTATGACGGTAGAAATATTTACGAGCCTTCACAAGTCCAAGCACAGGGCTTTGAATACTACGGCATCGGACGGAGAAAGACTTGAAAATTCCACTGGAAAGAGTACGAAATTTCGCAATTATCGCACATATTGATCACGGCAAATCAACGTTAGCGGATCAACTGATGAATGCGACAGGACTTCTCGGAGAACGGGAGAAAAAGAATCAATATTTAGACAAGATGGATATCGAACGGGAGCGCGGGATCACCATCAAGGCGCAAACGGCCACGATGGAGTACAAAGCCCTGGATGGTGAAGTCTATAAGTTGAACCTCATAGACACGCCTGGACACGTTGATTTTACCTATGAGGTAAGTCGTTCTTTGTCCGCCTGTGAAGGGGCTCTCCTCGTTGTGGATGCGGCCCAAGGGGTGGAAGCGCAGACCTTATCCAACGTGTATTTGGCACTGGAACAAGATTTGGAAGTTATTCCCGTGCTCAACAAAATCGATCTTCCCAGTGCGGATCCCGATCGCGTGGTGCAAGAAATCGAAGACGTTATCGGTTTAGATACGAGTACGGCCGTGATGTGCTCAGCAAAAAGTGGCGAGGGTATAGAAGATGTTCTCGAGGCTCTAATCGCCTTTGTGCCACCGCCGCCGTCTGAATGTTTGGAGGCTGAGGGACTCCGCGCGCTGATCATCGACTCTTGGTTTGATAATTATGTTGGTGTTGTCGTCGTTTTGCGCGTCAAGGAAGGGGAGATACGTTTAAAAGATAAGATCATGCTCATGGGGACCGGTGCTGCGTATGAAGTACTGCGTTTGGGGGTTTTCGCCCCTGAAATGATCGACAAAGATATTCTTTACCCAGGAGACGTCGGATTTTTAATCTGTGGAATCAAAAAGCTTGCGGATGCCAAGGTCGGAGATACCGTTACCCATAAAATTAACCCTGCTTTAGAGGCTTTACCCGGTTTCTCTGACATCAAGCCTATGGTGTTTAGCGGGATCTATCCGGTAGAGAGTAAGCAGTTTGAGCCGTTGCGTTCGGCTTTGGAAAAGCTTCAATTAAACGACAGCGCTTTCACCTTTGATCCAGAAACATCTGATGCATTGGGTTTTGGTTTTCGATGCGGATATTTGGGACTTCTACACATGGAGGTTTTACAGGAGAGATTGGAGCGAGAGTACAATCTAGATTTGATCAATACGTCCCCCTCCGTCATCTACAGCGTAGAGACCACGAAAGGGGATACCTTATCTATACATTCCCCGAGTCAACTGCCCAAAAGCCAAGAGATCGCTTCCATCGCGGAGCCAATTTCGCGCGTTACCCTTCACTTACCGGAGAAATACGTGGGCCCGGTGCTTAAGTTGTGTGAAGATCGTCGCGGGTCCCAAGTCGAGATGCTATACAACGGCTCTCGTGTTCAAATTGTATACGACATACCGTATGCAGAGGTCGTATACGACTTTTTTGACAAACTGAAGAGTTGCTCTCGTGGGTATGCTTCTATGGATTACGAGGTCGTGCGCTGGGATCCGGGTGATCTGATTCGTTTGGATATTTTGGTCAATGGCGAAAAAGTAGACGCTTTGTCCATGATTTGCCATCGTTCTCAGTCCTTCTACAAAGGAAACGCATTGACGAAAAAATTAAAAGAATTCATTCCGCGACAGATGTATGAGGTGGCGATTCAGGCTGCTATTGGCAGCAAAATCATTGCTCGCTCTACCGTACGTGCAATGCGCAAAGATGTCACGGCCAAGTGTTATGGCGGTGACATCTCTCGCAAGAGGAAGCTTTTAGAGCGTCAAAAAGAAGGGAAAAAGCGAATGAAGTCGGTGGGGTCTGTCGATATACCCCAAGATGCCTTTATGGCGGTCTTGCGTCTGGACGATTAGTATTTAAATTATTCGTGGCGGAGCAAAGAATGCGTTCAAATAGAGGAAATAGCAGCTTTTCGGGAACAACCTTGCTTGCGATTGTTTTGATTATCGGCGCAATCGCGTATCTATACCTACCGATGTATTGGGACTACTGGAGCATGCGCTCGATCGTAAGGGAATCTGCCGTGGAATGGAGACGGAATTCCAACGTAAATGCACGACAAGCCAAAGAAATGATGGTTCGGGATATGGAGCGCAAAAATATATCAACCGACGTTGGAGACAATGATTGTCGCTACCGCGAAAGCCGAAAAACATTAAGCGTCAGCTGTAGTTGGACAGGTACCTCAAATGTTCCGCTCATAGATCATACGCTTACGCAGGACTTTACCGTTGATCTGACCGTGGACGCCAATGGAGAGATAGAATCGTGGTAATTCTGTCGGCTGAGGCTTTGGAGGATCGTTTGAATGGCTTGGTGAAAGAAGTTTATGCTCAGTTGAACGATGACTTTATCTTGGTGGGCATCGCGAGTGGAGGCGTGTTCCTCGCGCAGAAGTTGAAGGGTCTTTTGGAGTCGAAACTTCGACGCATGGTTGAGATGGGCAGTATCGACATCACCTTGTATCGAGACGATTTGTACACGGGCTTAGAGCACCCGGTTCTCGGCGTGACCGATCTACCGTGTTCGATCGACGGAAAAAAGATACTACTGGTTGATGACGTTCTCTTTACCGGCCGAACCATACGATCCGCTTTACAAGAGTTGAACGATCTCGGACGTCCTCGTTTGATTCGCCTGCTCGTATTGGTCGATCGAGGCAATCGAGAATTGCCTATACATGCAGACTTTGTCGGTTTTCATGTGGAAACACAATATAAAGATCGAATCGATGTGCAACTCAAAGAAGGTGGATTTGAGCAGGACATGGTTCTTTTACAAAATGCTTAGGGGGTGGTTGTATGTTTCCTAAGGACATTCTTGGTTTGCGATTATTGAATGCCTCGCAAATTACAACGGTTTTGGACACGGCAGAGCATTTTCGATCGATTAATCAGCGTAGGATCAAAAAAGTGCCCACGCTTCGTGGTCGCACGGTAATGATTGCATTCTTTGAAAATTCAACCCGAACCAAAACAAGTTTTGAGCTCGCGGCCAAACGACTGAGTGCAGACGTTTTGTCTTTCTCCGCATGCTCCTCGGCTACAAAAAAAGGGGAGACATTGATGGATACCGCTCGAAATTTAGATGCGATGCAGCCCGACGCGATCATCATGCGTCATCCCCAAAGTGGGGCTCCGCATATGCTCGCTCAGGCTTTTCCTTGGTCGATGATCAATGCCGGAGATGGCATCAACGAGCATCCTTCACAAGGGTTGTTGGACTTGCTCACCATGCGGGATCACTTGGGGGACTTAAAGGGGAAAAAAGTGGCCATTGTCGGAGACGTGTATCATACCCGTGTTGCTCGTTCGAATATTTATGGCCTAAGAGCCTTGGGTGCACATGTAATCGTAGCGGGACCTGGCACGATGTGCCCGCAACAACTCTCTTTGATGGGAGTAGAATTGCGGCATCATATCGATGAAGTCTTGGTAGACGCTGATGTCGTCATGATGCTTCGGATTCAACGCGAGAGACTGGGGCGCGCGATGATGTCTACGTCCCAAGAATACTCTCAATTTTATGGTTTGGACGGAAAGCGATTGCAAAAAGCGCGATCGGACGTTCTCGTTATGCATCCGGGACCAATTAATCGAGGTGTCGAGTTAATGCCAGAGGTCGCCGATGGAGCGAATTCGTTAATCCTAGAGCAAGTGAGCAATGGAATCGCGGTTCGAATGGCGTTGCTGTATCTGACGCTTGGTAGCCAAGGAGGGGAAAGTGGAGTGGCTATTTGACGATGTTCATCTGCTGTGCCCAGCAGATGGCATCGATAAAAAAGGAGCCGTATGGATTCGAGAAGGAAAGATATATGCGATCTTGTCCAAACAAGAATCATCTGAGTTGCAAGCCTCTTGGGGAAAAGAATCCGTTCAAAGGCAGGTGCTTTCGTTTGAAGGGCACATATTGACACCGATGTTTTCGGATATCTTGGCCTATGTTGGATTACCATCTGCCCTGCACCGAGAAGATTTAGATACGCTGAGTGCAGCGGCACGCGCTGGGGGTTTTGGTCACATCGCAATCGGTCCCCACGATGGACAAGCCTATGATTCACTAAATTCGGTTGGATACATGATATCGAAATTGGTCGATTATCCAAATATACGTTTGATTGCATCTCTAACGAGAGATGGATCAATATTATGCGAATTGGGTCGTTTTATCGAGTCGGGTGTATGTGGCTTTTTCCAAGGTCCCATACGAGACACAACGGTTTTTCGGCGGGCGCTTCAATATGCTCGTCCCTATGGAATGCCCGTTATTGTTCGACCTGTGGATGCAGATTTGGAAGACGTAGGAACCATGCATGAAGGTTTGGTATCGAATCGCATTGGTCTTCGCGGCATATCAACAGCATCGGAAGAGGTTGGATTGTCTCGCCTGATCGCATTGGTACGAGATTCGGGTTGTCCGGTGCACTGTTCTCAGATCTCCTCGGCACAAGGGGTTCGCCAACTTGCACGGGCAAAGGAGGAAGGATTGCCGATCACCGGCGGGGTGGCCGCACGATCTCTTTTGTTGGATGAACACTACATCGAAGAGAACTCATACAATAGTTTTGGTCATCTGCGTCCACCGCTTCGAACGAAGGAGGACAGAGAGGCGTTGGTCGAAGGTGTGTTGGACGGAACCATCGATTCGGTTTTTGCTGATCATCAGTCGTGTAGCTCCGTAGAAAAAGAATGTGAATTTGCTTTGTCTGTTCCGGGAGCTCTTGGTTTAGAAACGGCCGTTTCAGCAACGTTTACCGCCATTAAGGATCCAACTCGGTGGGTTCAGTCTTTACAGTACACATCGAGTATTGTAGGCGGAGAGCAACGATTGAGAAAGGGAGAAACCGCGTCTTTTGTTCTTTTCAATCCGAAAATCACTTGGCGACCCAAGCCACCATATCAAAGTCGCGGTCGCAACGAGCCGTTGGAAAGTCAGATATTGCAAGGTAGAGTTGTGGGCTCTTTTCAAGATGGAAATTGGACGTATACTCTATCAAACGATAGTGTTATTATTTGAACAGATTTGAATTACATGTAGCGAAATCTTTGTCGCTAAAAACTGAGGATGCAATGGAACGAATAGCATTGACACCAGAAGGAAAAGAACTCATTGTAAAAGAAATTATCTACAGAGAGGGTGAGTTAAGAGAAAAGATCATTAAGGATATCGCTGAGGCACGAGCACACGGAGATAT
>JAYYRF010000053.1:0-7184 GCA_036127535.1 Myxococcota bacterium
TCTTTCGATATCCTTTGTGAAGCGCAGAACAAATAAGATGCTCCCGAGAACGGTTACGCCACCGGTAAAAGCACCCAAAAGATTTAAAGGCCCAATTTCAATGGGAAGCCACCACAGAAGATCGAGTTGCAATCGTATCGCCAAAATAACAAAAAAGGCCTGCCTGGGTTTTTGGAAAAAATAGATGGTACCCACGACAGCCAGCAGAGCAAAAATGGGCAGTACAAAACCCTTATTGGAGGCAGCGGAGATAATGTTGTCCAAAAATAACTCTTGCACAAAGAAGAGAACGGGAACGAGGAGCAACAAAGCGCTAATGCCCAGCAGAAAAATCTTGCTGCGTAAGAATGTGTTGGGATTAAAGGACTCTTGCAGTTGCACGGTATACTCTTTTTGTGGAGCGGCTTAAGCTTATAGCGGATCAACGGGCAAAATATGTGATGATAATTCTGTTTTGCTTCGAATTCTCGATAGGTTTTCTTTGTGTCTCCAAAAAATGATGAGGAGCAATACCAAAATCATCGGACTCCATTCAGATGCGTACCAATGCGATATTATCACGGCGAATATACTGGTTATTAAGGACGCTATGCTTGCTTTTTGGCTAATCTTTCTCGTTATAAACCACAGAAAGGCCAATCCAAGACAAAGATACGGTGTTGTGTACAAGAGTACGCCACCGGCGGTCGCGACTCCTTTTCCACCTCTTCCGCGCAAATAGATTGAATAGCAATGAGACAAAACCGCTGTTACGCCTATCACCGAGAGCATCGTGTCGGAGACACCCAGTTTCGCGGAGATGTGAAGAGCGACATAGGACTTGAGCAGATCTCCGACCAAGGTTAGTCCCCCCATGAAAGCACCTTTAATTCTCCATACGTTGCTCATACCAATATTCTTGCTGCCGTGTTGCTGTGGATTGATATCATGCATCCAAGTCAGCAAGATCATTCCGGTGGGAAGGGAGCATAAAAATACAGTAATGGTGAAGCATAGAGCGAAGATCATACGAGCAAGACAGAGCAATTTGAATTAAGATATCGGTATATCAATGTTTTGGAGCGGGTATGTTTTCAATAATACTTTATTTGAGTTTGGGCTGCGGAGAATCTGAAAAGGAAGATACCATTCCGGAGCTTCCGAGCGAACCATCTGACGAAGACGCACCGTGCGATCAATCGGTCGATGCAGATTGTGATGGCGTGAATGATGAAGACGATTGTGATCCCAACGACGGATTGGTCTATCCCGGTGCGACTGAAATCCCCTACGATGGAAAAGACAACGATTGCGCGGGGGACGGCGATCTCAATGATGTAGACGGCGATGGTTACATTGGAGAAAGTGCGGGGGGAGATGATTGTAACGACAACAACGCAACCGTTCATCCGGGCGCCGTAGAAATCTGCTACGATGGACTCGATCAAGATTGCCAAGGCGGTGTGGAGGCCGAGAACAACAACGATTGCGACGGAGACGGTTTTATTGGTCGGGGCACCGAAGCGACGGACTGCGACGATGAGGATCCGACAGTGAATCCGGATGCCGAAGAGATTTGGTACGATGGCATCGATCAAGATTGCGATTTTCACGATGATTACGATGCGGACTTTGATAACGATCCGGCAGTGGACTATGGTGGTGGGGATTGCGACGATAACGACCCGTTATCGAATTCCTTGGGAGCCGAGATTTGGGACGGTGTGGATCGCAACTGCGACGGGGAAGTCGACAAGCTCAATATCTTCGATGCCTACAAATCATATTTTGCGACTGCTCTAAGTGACGATGGATATCTTGGCTCCAGTATGGCGCCGCTCAGCGACTACGATCAAGATGGTGTGATCGATATTGCGATTGGTAGTCCTTTTGGTCTTGTTGATGACCAAACTGGTGGTGCCCAGGGGAAGGTTTACATTCTGTCGCTGGGAACAAGTGACGGACTCCCGTCTGATATGGCATATGCGACCATTAGTGGCGGAGTGAATGGGTATTTGGGCTATGATCTTACGTCTCCGGGAGATTTAGATGGAGATGGTTTTGCCGAATTGGTTGCGGGTTCTCCCTCATACGATAAGGCGTTGGTCTTTTCAGGTGCGACCTTGTCTGCTGGAGGAGAAATAAGTGGTTCTGATGCGATGACGAGTCTTTTGGGGTCGACCTTGGCCGGTATCGATGTGCATTCTGTTGGGGATGTGAACGGAGATGCCGTTCCTGATGTTGCCGTTGGAACCGGAGGGTACTTCGAAGCGACAGCGGGTTTTGCTGTTTGGAGCGGAGCGGCCATTGCACAGGGAGGAACACTTGGTCTTTCTGACGCATTGGCAGCCTTTAGCGGTAGCGGTCGCGGTGGCGAAGTCGCTGGTGGTTTCGATCTGAGCGGGGACGGTTTATCGGACGTGGCCGCTGCATTTAATACCGATTCAACACCCAAGGTGGGAATTATCACGGGAGACGACATCAGCGGCGGAGTCAATTTAGATATTGCTGATTTCCCTTTAATTACAGGGATTTCCGGTACAGGCTTTGGGCTCGAGATGGGAGTGGCAAACGACATAGACGGTGATGGTTATGCGGAAATATTGATCGCAGCTCCGAGTACAGATGTCGTCGCGGGGAGTGAAGGCCGTGTCTACATTATAGATGGTGATGTCGCGTTGCTGGGCGGGTCGGCCAGTGGCATTTCGATGATTGTCATCAACGGATCGGAAGAGTGTGGTGCGTTGAGTGTAATGGATAAGTCTGCGGATTTCGACGCAGATGGTGTTCCAGACATTTTGGTCAGTCAGCTCAACAATGATTCTTTCAATTGTGGTCTATCCATCTATCCGCGAGCCCATGTATTTTTGGGCGCGGATCTCGAAGAGGGAACCTATTCTTCTTCAGAAGGATCAGCCTATTTTCTGTCGAGGGATTATGCAGATGGAATGGGAAGTGACGCCTTTGGTATCGATCTAGAGGGAGATGGTGATGATGATCTCGTTATCGGATCGCCGCTGTATTCCGATAATTTAGGATACGCACTGGTATTTCTTTCGTACTTGGGAGACGAGTAAGTATGGAAACGCTACAGTCTCTCTACGACTTTTGTGAATCTTTACCGATCCCTGACAAAGGAATGGAAGAGGAACTCGACGAGCAAATTTTTATGGTGATCGATTTAGAAACCATGATCATGGCGTACGCAGAAGCTTCTTTATCGGGTGTTCAGCCTAATTTTTCTTTGGATGGCGACAACATTGAAAAATTGCAGCGCAATGTGGGGCGATTCCAAGAGCTCGGCGAAGAAGATCAAGTCGTTCAAAAACAGCTCTTGGAAAAATTGGCAGTGCTCAAAGAGATTCGGGATCTACTTACGCGGTAGATTTTGCTGGAGATCTCGTAAGAACTGTGCTTCTTGTGGATGGCGCTCTTCGATGTACGCAATGAGGTTGGTTAGGGTTTTCTGAAGCCCAACAAGGTCGCCGACCTCCATTTGAATGGTCAGAGCCTTCTGGTAGTGCTGTAGAGACTCCTTTGGACGAGATAGAACGGCCAATACATCGGCCAACGTACGGTGCGTTGTTCCTTGCGCCAGTCGACTGCCGGTCGATTTGTATATCTTTAATGAGCGCTTGAGAAAGATTTCTGCTTGTGCGTAGTCTCGATCTAAAAATAAGCATTCAGCGTATACGCGCAAGCGGTTTGCTTGGATTTGCGGTTGGTCTAATGCGAGTTTTTCCGCTTCTTGTAACGATAAGCGCGCCTTTTCAGGTTCGTGTAAGATACGCTGGAGTCTGGCCTGACTTATATATAGATTGGCTGCTTCGATTGGGGTATGTTTAATCCGCTTGGCTTGGGCGAGTAACGCTTTGGCGCCCACTCTCTCTCCTTGGAGTATGGATAGATCCGCCATGAGTCGTAAAAGCGATGCCTCAGAGGCTTCGTCTTTTATTTGATGGGCGATTTGTAGGGCGGAGTGCAATGTGGTTTCGATTCCTTCGGTTCGTCCCCAGTCCAAACCGGTTTCGCAATACCGCCGAAGTAAGAAGAGCATTCCAACATAATCGCTCGCTTCTTTGGTTATGCTTAGCGCTTGTTGGTAGTAGTATTCCATTTTACTCCAATCTCCCGTCTGAAGATGGGCATATCCAAACAGCCAAAAGATCATAATTTTCTGTCGTAGCGGAGGGGATCTTTCTCGCTTAAGGGCTGCTTCGAGTATCACAAAGGCGCGATCGAATTGTCCCCATAAAATGTACAGATGTGCACACACCAAAGAAGCGCGCAGCGCGAGTTCGCTGTGCTGTGTGCTTTGCATGATCCAACGCAGAGCAAACAGAGAGGGAACGTCTATTGTGGAGGGTACGGGTGCTCCTTCTGCAACACAAAGATGTTCTACGAGTATTTTTGAAAGTTGGGGTATGTGATCCTTTGGCGTCGTTTGGCCCCGAATCTGTGCGGCGACTCTCGGACTGAGAACAATGCTTGCATCGGGTGTGGGATAGCGCAAGCTGTCCGGAAGGCTGGAGTGTATGCATAGGCCGGCAGGGAGGAAGGCGAAGAAAAAGTTTCGTTTGGAGAGTGGTTCTTTGGGGGATGGATGAGGTGGAGAGTGGAGAACAACAGAATCTGCGTGCAGGGGATACTCGCTCAGCAAGACCCATTTTATATTCGGTAAGAAGATCTCCAAAATACGGATGGTTTCAAAAATTCCTTTGTCCACACCATCAAAAATAATATGTGAAAAGCCTTCTTGGCGTATTCGATTGCTCAGATATCGAGCCTGAGCCCAAAGAGGCTTTCCAAGAGAATTGGCAATGCACAGAAGATGATCTTGAAGCGAGTCTGAACCATAGACGGGAACATAGAGAGGAATTTGGTCGGCGGGGAAGTGATAGGCGAGGGCATAGAGGGCATATACGCGGCTTTTAGCGGCCAAACTGATCTGCGGATCTGAGAAAGAAATGGAAAGCGGTGTGAGAGAAACCGGGATTTGAGCTTTGAGTTCGGAAAACCACTCGATTGTTTTGAAATTTGTTTTTGCTGGAGGGCGCATTCGATGTCTTTGGTTAACTTAGAACCCTTAAAAAGGAGAGAGTTCATGAGTGTTGATAACATTTCTTGTATAGGTGTCGTAGGTGCAGGTCAAATGGGTTCCGGAATCGCGCATGTCGCGGCGAAGGCCGGGTATAAAGTCATATTGACCGATATTTCGGAAGAGGCGCTTCAAAGAGGCCTGGACAGTATTCGCAACAGCGGTGTGGGAAGTCTAAAGCGGAAGTTGAAGAAAGGACGGATTTCGCAAGAAGATTTCGACGTAAAAATCGCAACGATAACAGAATCCAACCAAGCAGCGTTGCAATTAATTACTGTCGACACCGCAATAGAAGCACTTGCAGGAGCGGATCTCGTCATCGAGGCCGCAACGGAAAATGTATCCCTCAAAAACTCGATTTTTGAAAAACTCTCCGCGGTAACAGCGGATCATGTGATTCTCGCAACCAATACATCTTCCATTTCGATTACCGCGATCGCATCGCATACCAATCGACCCGACAAAGTTGTTGGGATGCACTTTATGAATCCAGTACCCGTGATGAAGCTGGTCGAGTTAATTCGTGGCTTGGGTACTTCTGATGCATCGTACCAAACCGTGGAAGCCGTTGCGCAAAAAATGGGTAAGATCACGGTAGAAGGACGAGATATGCCCGGTTTTATTGTCAATCGCATTCTTATGCCTTACATCAACGAAGCCGTACAGGCTCTCTACGAGGGTATCGGGAGTGTAGAAGATATCGACACGGCAATGAAACTCGGAACCAACGTTCCGATGGGACCGTTGACGCTGGCTGATTTTATCGGCCTCGACACTTGTCTGGCGATCATGGAAGTTTTACACGACGGCTTTAAAGATAGTAAGTATCGTCCGTCTCCACTGCTTCGAAAATATGTAGAGGCGGGATGGATGGGTAAGAAGACGGGTCGAGGATTTTACGATTATTCTAAGTGATAAAAACTTGATCGATCGCGCACTTTTTACAGAGCGTATTTTTGATTTCTAGGCTAAATATATAAGGATATGCAAAAGGGGAAACCATGACAGATGAGGTTCGGGATGGGGCAATGTTCGAGTTGCCTGAGCAAACACAAGAAGTACGAATTGGGGCACGAGAGTTCGCGCAAGAGTTCGTAATAGAAGGAGCCACCGAACGAGATCAAAGCCACAGATTTCCCAAAGAAATTGTTCAAATGATGGCCGAAAATGGCTTTATGGGAATGTTTATTCCAGAGGAGTACGGCGGTTCGGGTTACAGCGTTCTCGATTACGTCGTCGCGCTGGAAGAAATCTGTTATGCCGACGCTGGGGTAGGCGTGATCATGAGTGTCAATAATTCCCTCGCTTGTTGGCCTATCTTTAAATTCGGTACCGAAGCACAAAAGCAAAAATACCTCGTCCCTATGGCCTCCGGAGAGACTTTGGGGTGCTATGCCCTAACCGAGCCTGAAGGGGGCTCTGATGCCGCTGCACAGCGCACAAAACTCGAAATACCCGACGATGGGTATATACTGAACGGCCGTAAAATGTGGATTACCAACGGTCCTCAGGCAGATGTCTGCGTGACCTACGCCAATCGAGATTACAAATCCATGGTGGATAGATCCATCAATAAATATCGCAGTCCGACCGGGTACGTATCCGCGTTCATTTTGGAGCGAAATTTCGAAGGCTACTCCGTAGGCAAGATAGAAGAAAAGATGGGCATCGCGTGCTCTGGAACATCTGCGCTGGTGTTTGACAATCTCAAGGTTCCGAAGGAGAATCTATTGGGGGAAGAGGGGAAAGGCTTCGAAGTGGCGATGAATACCCTCGATGGTGGTCGAATTGGCATCGCGGCACAAGCTTTGGGTATTGCCCAGCGCGCGTTTGACCTCGCCCAAAAATATGCCAAAGATCGTTCAGCGTTCGGTAAACCCATATCAAAATTACAAGCAATTCAATGGATGATTGCCGATATGGCAACCCGCATTGAAGCGGCGCGTTTGCTCACTTGGAAAGCCGCGACGATCAAAGATAGAGAGATAGCCGGTGAAGTTTTTGCGGATCGTCAATCGGTCAGCAGAGCTTGTTCTATGGCAAAACTGTACGCCAGTGAATGCGCCAATTTTTGTGCAGACAAGGCGCTGCAAATACATGGCGGATA
>JAYYRF010000054.1:0-17059 GCA_036127535.1 Myxococcota bacterium
GGGATGGTTTTGAGAAGGTTCGGCTTGAGATAGAAGAATCGCAGGCGGACGTTTTGTTGATCTATTCCACCATGTGGCCAAGTGTAATTGGGCATCAGATCTTGTCTCGGCCGGAACCGGAGTGGGTTCATGTAGACGAACTGTTTCATGACATCGGCTCGATTCCCTACCGTTTTCGTATCGATTCGGATTTTGCGCACGCATACTGTTCAAAAGCGGATAGCAGAGGACTGATGGTACGTACCATTGATTACCACGGTTTTCCCATTGACACAGGCTCTGTCGTAGCACTCAAGTTGATCAATCCCAATAATCGCATTCCGGCGGTCATCGTCTCGAGTAACGTATATGCCGATCGAGCAGAAACCGTCGTATTGGGAAAAGCAGCACAAGAAGCCTTGGTTACGCAAAATAAAAAAGCGATTGCCATTGGAATAACCACTCTCTCTAATCGTCTTCATCAGACCTTTATTGACGAAAAGGAGGATCGAATTCACTCGCTCAAAGACCAAGAGTGGAACCTAAAACTTTTGGAGTTCCTCGAAGCCGGTCGTCTCGAAGATGTTGCGCAGCTCTCTCGCCAAGTCCATCGCGAAGCGCGCGTCCACAAAGTGAACAATTTCAAGACGATGTGGTGGCTCTCCTCGCTAATGGGAGCACACAATCGCTATACCGGAACCGTACACGCTTATGAACCGGTGTACGGAACCGGATGCGCTGTCGTCGGTTTGAAGCCCGCGCAGCATGCCGCGCGCGATCTCGAATTTGATGAAGATTCTCCGGATTACTTCAGCGGAGATCGCAACGTGCTGGCACCGAGTATGGAATTGGTCTCTGGTATGTCTTCTCAAAGCTCAGATCCGGGTTTTCAGGGGGAGCCGTCATGAAAGATAGCGCACCCGTATACCCGACCTCTCCTTTGGGCGAACAGGTGGCGAACATTCCCACCGGTCGTGACGTGGAGTGGGAGCCTCTTGTTGATTACCGTAGAAATGGTGTAAGTGAAAACACGATTCACGGTGCCGTGTCTTGGTTTTCCGGAGACAAAAAGATTCATAGCTTCGGTGGAAATGTATTGTGCTACGGTCGCTCGATGATGAAACTTTTGTATATTAAAGTGTTTGCGGAAGAGCTCGCCGGCAGTACGAATTGGAAGCAAAAAGCGATTGCTCTTGCCAGTCACAATGGTTCTGCAGAGCACATCGAAGCCGCCCAGTCTCTCTTAAGTGAACCGGAGTGGGGGTTGATGCTCACGCCTCTCGACGTGCCGTTGGTACAATTTGGTCGCCAAGTGCGTCGGCCGCGGCGTTGGTTTAATAACTCTTCGGGGCATCATGCAGCAATTTTGAAGGGCTGTCGCTTGAAGGGGTGGAACCGCGTTGGATACACACTACCAACGCACAATGTTTTCAAAGGATACATGTCTGTAGTCCGTCGTTTTCTGGGATCGGACTGGAAGCCAATTCGCATTGCACGAGATGGCGACGGTTTACCGACAGTTTCGATGACGGTGAACGATTTGGCGCTTTGTTATGCGGGACTCGCCAGGGAAAGAAAAGAAGATTGGATTTGGGAGGCGATGACGCGTCATCCAGATCTGGTCGGTGGCTTTAATCGTCTGGATACGACGGTTATGAAATCAGCAAATGGACAGATCATTGCCAAAGAAGGTGCCGATGGGCTTCTCGGCCTTGCCATCTCCCATCCAGAATTTCCCGATGGACTCGGTGTGGTCATCAAGATTGCACATGGCTGGAATTCCCAAGCGACATGGTATGTTGCCCGCGGCATTTTGGGTGTGTTGGGTTTTACACTTCGCAACCCTTATCCTCTGCATCGACAAAAAGCTTTTTTGGTTCCCGGTATTGTTCCCCCGCAGTATCTGGATCGTTTGAAGCAGATTCCAACGTGGGACGAGTGGGATCCGGATCACGATCGTTGGTACTTCGATCCGGATGACCTCGACTTGTAGCCGGCTACTTTTTCGTTAGGGTCCAAACACCATCCCAATCGCTTTCAGGCGGGAAACGCTGGTAATGTTCAATTCGAGGAAGATAGATCGGTGCCAAGCCAATGTAGTCTTCGAAACGCTGTGATTTTTTGAAGAATTGCTCCGCTCGAAACCAGTCTTGCATGCGATACGCTTCCATTCCTTTGGCTTCGAGTTTCATACACTCTGCAAAGAAAGGATTCTGCGCGTGAAGGTGGAGACTTGGGGCATCGTATACTTCAATTCCATGGCTACGACCGCGGACACGAATGCGATCGATCTCTCGGAATTGTTGTTGCAGTGCGGGATCGAGAGCCTGGTAGGTAAAGGCGCTGATCAGCAAAGAGGTGTTGTATTGTTTTGTAGCGCTTTCGAGACGGGCGGCAAGATTGACGGCATCGCCGATAACGGTGTAATCCATTCTTCTTTGGGAACCGATGTTTCCCAAAATTACCTCTCCAGAGTTGATTCCAATACCGATACTGATGGCGGCTTCGCCGCGCTGATTTCGGTTCTTGTTTAGTGCCTTGAGCAATGAAAGCATCTCGTACGCAGTTTTGACGGCGTTGTTGGCATCTTCGGACGAGATGAACGGTGCGCCGAAGATCGCCATAATGGCATCTCCAATGTATTTATCGAGGATCCCATTGTTCTTTTCGATGCTATCAACCATGATGCCAAAATATTCATTCAACAGCGCGACGGTACGTTTTGCACCAATCTCCTCTGAAATCGAGGTGAATTTCCGGATGTCGCTGAACAGGATGGTAACATCTTGGGCGGTACCACCCAGTGTGTCTCCTTCCTCTTCCAAGAGTCGATTGACGACCGCACTGGACAGATAACGAGACATGGATGTGCGCAAGCGTTTTTCTGCCGAGATGTCTTCGAGTACGAGTAGGGAACCAATATTTTGATTGGCAATGTTGCTCAATGGCACGGCGGTTGCGTTGACGGAGATTTCACTTTCATCATGCAGACGAAGTTCGCGATCGAGCGTTTGACAGGAAATATCCGACGAAGCGCGGTTGATGTCGGCGACGAGCCAATAGTTTTTCTTACCGAACACCGCGGCCGCATTTTGATCGACCAACTCCTCTTCTGTTTGTCCGAGGATGCGGGTCGCGGCGGCGTTTACTTTTGTGATTGTCTGCTTTTCGTCTAGCGAAATAACCCCATTGGAAAGACTGCTGAGGATTCCTTCATTGTAATTTCGCATATTGAGAATGTCTTCGAACATGCGCGCGTTTTCAATTGCAATCGCCGCTTGTGCTGTCAGAGCTTGTAAGCGGTTCTCATCAAAGTCGGAAAAGTCACCATTTCTCTTGTTGAGTACTTGAACTACACCAATTCGACGTCCATCCTTGGTTTCGATTGGCATATTGATCATGTTTTGCGTGATGAAACCGGTTTCTTTGTCGATGCGTTGGTTAAAGCGGGGATCTTCATATGCATTGGACGATTTGATGATTCTGCCCAGCGTAAAGACAGCGCCAGCGATGCCGCTGTCGGCGGGGATGCTGATATTTTGTGCATTTAATCCTTGTGCAACACATGTACGCAAGGTGTGATCTTGTGGATAATAGAGAAAGAGAGAAGACCGTTCCGCCCCGAGAAGTTCGGTTACGCCATCCATAATAAGCGCTAAGAGAGCATCGAGATGAAGTTCGCTGGCGATCGCGCTGGTGATCTCCAATAGACGCGCTTCTTCGTGTTGAATCATTTGGAGATCGCGAATGTGGAGGATGGTTTTGTCAATTGTAGATTCAAAGTCTTTAAAGTCGATGGGTTTGGTTAGGAAATCGAACGCACCGTTGTTCATCGCACGACGAATGTTTTTCATGTCGCTGTATGCGGAGACAATAATGGTTTTGATATCCGGAAATCGATCTTGTATTTTAGACAGCAGAGTCAGACCATCCATGACCGGCATGTTTATGTCGGTAATGACCATGTCGATATCGGGGGTGATACTCAAGATGTCTAGCGCTTCGGCACCGTTGTCCGCGAACAGAAAGCGAATCTCTTCTTTGCGAATTTTTCTTCGGAACCGTTGCCGAACCAGTTCTTGCATGTCGCTTTCGTCATCGACAATCAAGATTAGGGGGGTACGGTTTATGGCCTGCAAGCTAGAATTTTTGGATGTAGACTCTTTACCCTTCAGGTATTGCATATCATTTTCTTGAGTTCTTTAAAATCAACGGGTTTGGTAAGAAATCCATCTGCACCGTAGTGCATCGCTTGTTGATAGCTCTCAGCGTCTCCGTACGCAGTAATCATGACGACGCGCATTTTGGGATATACGGTTTTGATCTGCTTGAGAAGCTCAAGACCGGACAGCCCGGGCATATTGATGTCGGACAAGATCAGTACGTAGTCCGGATTTTCGGTTGCTTGCATTTTTCGGAGTGCTTCCTCGGCGGAGAACGCAAAGTCCAAATATAGGACGCGCTTCTTGAGTTCTCTTCGGAATTTTTGTAAGAAGAGAGGTTTTACGTCGTGTTCATCATCGACAACCAGTACAGAGAACATCGTTTTTTACTCGCGCAGAAGATAAGGAAAAAAGAAAGCGATTCACGCTGAGATCATTAACACTCATCGAAAGTATACGCTAACTTCCAAATTTTACAGAAGATTTTATTGTTTTGTATGTATTGATGACAGAAATGGATGGTTCTCGATAGGCTCTATTTATTCAATCGATTGAAAAACGGTACATTTTTGGGTGATGGAAAAATAAAAAATAACAAAAAAAAAGTTGATTCGGGCTACTATGTGGCACATTTTGATTTTTATTTATTTTTGGGTTTGCAAAGAAAAATGAACATGCTTTAGTCTTCTCAGGTGCAGGAAAGATTCAAACGGAGAAAGATTACTTCCATCTCGTATGGTTGCCTCTTTTTCCCAATATTCAATCCCTCTACCTTACACAACCCGCCGAGCAACCGGCACAACCAGTGGAGCAAAAATGCCAACAGAAGAACTTTTTGGCGCATATCACTTCCTCTTGGAAATCCAAGGGGTCATTAATGACAACAAAATCATCGTGGGTGGTTTCAAGTCCGTAACCGGTATGGATTCAGAAACAGAAATCGTTGAGTTCAAGCAAGGTAATGACATGGTCGTTCGTAAGAAGCCTGGTCGTACTACCTACGCGAATATCGTATTGGAGCGTGGTTACACCGCAACAGACGATCTTTGGCAGTGGAGAAAGAACATCGAAGACGGAAAGATTGACCGTCGTGCGGGTTCAGTTATCATCCTCGACCAAGACGGAACCAGCGAAGTCGCTCGATATAACTTCTACGAAGCGTGGCCATGCAAATGGAATGTACCAGAGCTCGACTCTGATTCTTCCGCAATGGCTCTCGAGAAGATTGAACTTGCTGTTGAGAAGGTTGAGAGGGCCTAAAAATGGAATTGAAGACCGAGTACGAGTTTATATTGCCTAGGGGATATGTCGATAAAGATGGTAATCTGCATCGTCAAGGAGTAATGCGTCTTGCAAACGCGAAGGACGAAATTGTTCCGCTGAATGATTTGAGAGTACAGAGAAATCGTGCATATCTAATCATTGTTCTCCTCAGTCGAGTTATTTCCAAACTCGGTAATCTCAAAGACATTAATACCGGGGTCATTGAAAACATGTTTGCCAGTGACCTTCGGTATCTCGAAGAGATGTACAACCGAATCAATGAAGATGAAGCAACGGTTCGCGTAACTTGCCCCGAATGTGGTGCCAGCTTTGAAAAGGAGTTTGGTCGCCTGGGGGAATAGTTAGCTACCCCTTGGAGAATGTATTCAAGGAGGTAGCTTTTATCGCATACCACTTTCATTGGCAGAAAGAAGAGATACTCCTTCTTTCGCATAGAGAAAGACATCTTTGGGTTAAGGAAATCTCTAAAATCAACGAACGAATCAATTCTTCAAAATAAAGAAAAAATGATAAAAACGTCTTGCGAGAGCAGGGCGTTTCATTCTATATACCTCTAAAAGTTTAGGTGTTGAATGCCGTCTGGAATTGTTGTACAACATGGTCATGTAGCCGCAGAATACAGTGGCGTCGTACGCTGCGATGTGACAGCGATAATCACTTTTTTCGAGGCCGGAAAATGGCCTCCCGAAATGAAAAAAGGTGGTTTTATCGACGTTTCGGTTAAGCGAGAAGCCGATTTTCGGGTACATGAATCTTCCAAGTATTTCGATCAGGTGACCCGAACCGCGGTTCGTAACTATTTCCAAAATGGCGGCATTGAATTGCACGTTTTTGGGGTTTGTATTGAAAATCAAACCGATTTATTTACGCCCATCGGCTTAGAAGAAGTCTTAGGAGAGCTTTGGGATCATCTTCGTGCAGAAGAAGAAATTGCGTTAATCTATGTTCCCATTGCAGGATACTTGGCGACGGAAGTGACCAAAAAGGGTCGCATTTTCTCTGACTGTGAAGCTCTGTATTCCTTCTTTTTGAGACATTGCAAGGAAATGAACAATCGTTTTCTGATTATGGATGTTCCCAGAAGATTACAAGATGACTTTTTGCTGAATTGGGTTCGTCAATTTCGAAACCGAAACTTGACGGCAGATTCTTACGGAGCACTGTATTATCCATGGTTGTGGAACGGCGATGATGTCTCTCCGCCGGGTGCTACGGTTGCCGGAATGTATGTTCGGGTAGAAAAGTCTCATCCGCCGTTGGGTATACAGTGGCCACCTGCCAATGTCATTTTGTATGGCGTCACGCATTTGGACATGGAACTTCCTTGGGAATACAGCAGGGAGTACTTAGAGGCTGGTATCAACCCTATTGTTCTTCAAGGTGCCAGAGGTATTGTTGTTTTTGGTGCCAGAACACTATCGTTGGATCCGGTCTTAAGATTCATCAATTCTCGTAGGATCTTAAATCTTGTTGTTGAGCAGGTTCGTAAGGATACGGAATGGGCTGTTTTCGAAATCAACAATCCGCATCTGTGGAGTGTTCTCAGTCGAGATATTAATTATCGACTCAATACTTTTTGGAATGCTGGCTTGTTGACGATGAGTAAAGATGGGTCGAAGTATCAGGTGATCTGTTCGAAAGAGAACAATCCAAAGCATCTACTGGACTCTGGTCAGGTCAATATCGGTATTCGGTTACAGCCCGTCGGGGCTTCGGAACAGATTCATATAGATTTGAATTTGGGTCGTTAATCTCGAGGGTCAATTGGGGGTTATATCCATCTGTATCTGCGTATGGTTCCAATTTTCATTGAAAACGATCGTTTTACCCTAGAAATTGGCCAACGTATGGAAAATACAAACCGCCATTATTTTTATCAGAGAGAGGAAAAAGTAGGTTTTTTTTAATAAAAAAAAATATTTTTTTCCATATTCAAATCTATTATGTATATATTTTTCAGGCATAAAAACGGAGAACGCAATGGCGGATTGGAAAGGAAGAGGCGGGGGAAGACCCGGCAACCAACCCAAACTGGAAGACTCTACGGCAGCCCAAGGAGATGAAGGTGCATCTCCATCTGGTTGGGCTGGTCGAGGAAGCGGTCGTCATCGCCCACAGCCAGCTCTCGAGAACAGCGGAACTTATTTGGCCGATGGAGACGAAGGAGCAGCTCCTACCGGTTGGAAAGGCCGTGGAGGCGGTCGTCATCGCCCACAGCCAAAAATAAAATCTGCAACCCTAATGCATATACAGCGTGCTGGTGTCAATATGGCACAGGCCGCAATGGCCTCTTTGGGATCCCAGTTGGGTATGGGCTTTGCAGCACGAGCATTAGAAGATCCGGTGGGTGGTTACGTCTTCTCGCTCGAAATCAACGGTGTAGAATTAGCGCATTTTCAAGACTGCTCTGGTATGAAGTCTTCCACAGAGGTCTTCGAAATTAAAGAAGGTGGCGTGAACCACGCGACGCACAAAATTCCAGGTCAATCTACCTGGGACAATCTCGTCTTGAGCTATGGAGTGACCAGCGATTCCTCTATGCTCGCTTTACGGGAGTTGATCCTCAATGATAACTACGACGAAAAGTCCGAACTGAAGTTTAGCAGTGTCAAATTGGGAGGTACGGTCAGCAACGCCATAAGCGGTTTGATGAAGAAGGGTGGTTCTTCTTCACAGCCCAAACGATTCAATGGTTCGATCGTAATCCGCAACAATAAGTTTCAAGAAATGGTTCGTTACAACTTCCAAGATGCTTGGGTTGTCTCCTGGGAAGGCCCCAAAGTGGATTCTACCAATTCCGCCCTGGCAATCTCGAAGATAGAGATCGCACACCATGGTTTATCTGTGGTTCGCGACGGATTAATGGTGACGGGCTGGATTTAGAATGTTGAAAAACGTTTGTGGTGAGAGGCTTGGAAAGAGCTTATTGAGGCGCATGAACTCGACGAGGTCCGCATGCGGTAACGAGCAGACCGCGCGGTATTCTCAACCATGGAAGCGTATTTTTGATCGTTTGCAGCATTTTGGTCGAATCTCACAAAAAATACAAGTCGCGGCCTTGCGTAAAAGCAAAGATATATCGCTGCCGTCGTGTGAGAAACCCGTCATCGAAAAGTACGAAGAAAGAGGTTTGTCTTGGAGTGGGATCAATTCCTTTGTGTTGGATAGTCTCTCCAAGAGAAATAAAACCCAGCGGAAACTGCTTCGAAGTCATCAAAGAAGAGCGTTGAGCGAAGACTCTTCTCTCCACAGTACACGTCAAGAAGGTGATTGGGGAGAAGCGGTATTTTTTACCATCGCTTCTCTTTTCTCTTTTTTATCGCGTCAATTTCGCTTGGAACTCGAACGCGGCTTTCGAGTGAAGAATATGTTTGCCAAAACAGAAACAGTAAGAATCGTTCCGTTTGGAGGAGTGCAAAATGTCTGATTCTCAAAGACAAGTCTGCGGCGAGTCACTATCGAGTCATCTCATCGATCGCGACGCAGGTGTAATCGGAAAAAAGATATCGCAAAACCCGTATACATCCATGAAAATTGGTTCTGTTGGGAAGCGTTTGAGCAACAAAATGAACCAAATGATTGCGCGGCGCGAAAAAAGATTGCCCGGTGCGATTCAACGTTTGAATTCGCATTCAACCATTCAAAATATGTTTCGTTTTGGAAACCCAAATTTGACGTATCTTCTTTGGTCACCCGATATTGAGGAAGAGATTGAGGAGTCTTTGCCAACAGAGAGTCCGTGGTTTGAATCCAAACGCTCTTATGTCGGAGCCAAAACCTTTCGCATGCCGAGTTCTTTGGGGCGAGCCTCCAAACGGACGCGCAGAAAAAACCGTCCCACTCGATCCATCGAACAACCGAGTATCGAAACGGAGACGGCCCTCCCTCCTCTTCGTGCCTCGAAAAGACAAGCCTACAAAGGTAAGAAACGCTCTACACCATTGTCTCGCGCATTTCAGCAGTTGGATCGACGCAACACTGAGATGCTGCCATCGGTACAGGCTCTGGAGTCCTTACCTCCTTTCCTTGCGAAGTCTCCATCTGTTCAAAAGCGCGTTTTACAATCTTTGTTGAAGGAAGATAGAAATGATCGTCGGTTCGCGCCCAAATCCTTGCAGGAAAAGTTTTTTGCACCCAAGATCCAAGATGAAATGCAAGACGGGGTATCCGCTGCAGATCAAGCGAGATACCGATTGGCAAGTCAGCGTAAGCCCAAAGGCCTACGTCCGGTAGCAGCCTCTTCCCCCATGATGCAAGCTCTTTCCTCTTTTCAGGTTTCACAAGAAGATCCGGCTCCAGTACAAGAATCCACACCATCTCCATGGTATCGTTCGACGACATCTAAAAACCGCACAGAACGATCTGCGTTTCAAGCACCGACTGCGAAGGCGACGTCTCCGCAATCATCTACCAAAAAAGCGGTTTTGTCGAGTTTGCGTCAGTCTTTCCAAAGAAGACTCAATCCGTTGAACGCCCCCAGCGCACGCATTGCACAGCAGATCAACGAAACGCCGGCGCTGCAAGAAGCGCCTCCTTCTGTACAGGCTCTCCAGCGTATTTCGCTCGGATCAGATGAAAACCAATCATCGTTGCTTCCGACGACCAGTCTCTTTTCTCGTCACAGCAAGATTTCCAAAGCCATCGCACGGCATCAATCGTCAGCGGTTCCGCAAAGAGAAGGGAAAGAATTTTCTGCAGATGTAGCATCCGCTAGGAGCGTGAGACCCGACGGAGCACGCTTTAAAAGACAACAATCTCGAAAGATGTACACGTTGTCTGATCTGCTTCCCCTCCAGCACAGTGCCGTACAGGAAAGGGAGATAGAAGCAAAGGTAGAAAAGCCCTCCGTTTGGATGCAAAGCAAGGCCAGGTCTGCTGACGTCCAAAAGCCAAAGTCCTCCGTTATTGCGAGAAAGGCGGCAAGCGCTCAGTCTGACACCGTAGTTTCAGATTCTTCGACGCGTTCCATCGAAGACGGTGTTCGACGAGCGGCCACGAGTAACGCCGCCAATCGCTTCTTTGAGGAAGGAGCCTTTGGATTCGCGGAGCCGAAGTCATCTGATGTCGCTCCTTCGAAGGTCTCTTCTGCGTCGTACGCAGCGGAGCGTGCTGCTGGGTTGAGCAGTGAGTCTGTTTTGCCAAAGGTATCTCCTCTATCCAGTGCGAGTCAGTACGAACCGTTGGATAAAAGGGGAGAAGCTTTGCAAAGCAAGATTACCCCAACGGATCGAGGCGACATCCTTGCGAGAACGCAAGGCCAACAGCCGGTCTTCCGATCGACCACCGATGTCGCAACGGATTTTGTTGGCTTAAACTCGAATGTTGCACAACCGATTTCGGAAGAGTCTGCACCAGCCGAGAAACAAAGTCCTTGGTATAAGAGATCTCCGATTCTTCACGCTGCCCAAAGACAGGTTGCGGCCAAGAGGCAAGGGTTGCTACCCAAGGTGACTCCCACAGATTTGCGTCAAGCGCGTGCGGGTATATCACAAGAGAAGAAGGCGGCTGTTCGACCGATTGAGCGTGCTTCGAGTCGAGAACCGGCTCCCACTACCGGGAATCCGTCTCGTCCACAAGTTATTCGTTCTCAAACGGGCAACCAGCAATTGGGCCGCTTGGCTGAAAATGTTCTTGAACGCAACCTAACGAAAGTAGACGTTCCAGCGTCACAGCGCTCTTGGTGGGCTGATGTGCGCTACAGACGACCTTCTCCGATTTCATACGCGCAACCAAACCAAATTGTGGTTTCGGCGTCTGAGAAGGCAGAGGAGAGCCGAAAGGAGCAACCTTCGATCTCTTCTGCGAAAAGTCCTTGGTTGTCTCATCGCGGCGACAACGCGTCGATGGGAGCGGATGCAGCACCTTCTCAAGAAATCGCCGCACGGGGAGTGCGCTCTCAGAGTGCAGATCGCTCTTCAGCAGAGGGAGGTTCTACGTCGAATCTTCCATCTACGCGATCTTCTTCGCGCTCGGCTTTGTCCCATATGATTGCTCGTATGGACGAGGGGAGCGAGTTGCCACGATGGGTTGAGATGGGAACCGTCGGTCGTTCGTATTACTCCGCTGCTAGACCCGCTCGTCTGTCGGTCTCTCGTAATCCATATCAAGCACCAGAATCCATTTATGCACAATCGGCATCTGAATCAGCGGAAAAATCCTTTGAAGCTGCGCCGGAGAAACCAAATTCTCCATGGCTGAGTTACCGAGATGATACTTCGAAATCGGAAAAGCGTGTTGAGCAGGCCCTCATCAAGCGGGTTGCAAAGATGGGGATTCGGGCCAGAACGTACAACTCTGCGAACGGTACCATGATCGATGCCGTCGCTGCACAAGCAATGGGAATGTCGCCTCCCAAAGGCCGATCCCGTATACCGTTGGCTTGGGTTTTAGAAGCTGTCGATTTGAAGTCGAACAGTGCCTCTTTACCCAATTGGGCAAAAAGAGCCTCCCAAAAACCCCTAATCAAAGGGAGTTCAGATTTTGCCGAAGCGTTGAACAAAACCTCTTCCATGGATGATGTCATCCGCGTTATTTTTGAAAGAACCAGTAACAAAGCAGTAAAAGAAGCATCTTTAGAGTCGCTGCCCTCCTCTGCTGTACAGGTGATTCAGCAGATTCGGAAAGAAGCGCATCAGTTGGAGCAAACACGTGCGGAGTCTCAACGGGAGGTCGCGTTGTCGCGACTGGACGAGAAGGGGAGTCCAAGACGTCGAAAGCGAACCACGCTTCCTTCTTTCACAGGATTAAAGCCCATTGCGACAGCACCGGTTCAACCAACGGTGATTCAAGATGACAAACTGAGCAAGTTGACGCGGCGTCTAGAAGATCTGATTTTGGTTGCCGAACAGCAGGGTAAAAAAGAAGCCCAACAAGGCGCACGTCTCGCCGAAGACTCGTCGCAGGCCATCGAGGAGGGCCGCGGTGATCCCAAAGGAGCCGATGAGGGTGTAAACGAGCAAATGAACTTGGATGCGCTGTATCGAGATGTCTTACACAACGTAGAAAACGCAATGAACCTAAAAAGAATACTTCGATTTGACAACGATGACCAATTTGACGGAGGATGGTAATGTCACTACAAAAAGCAAAATTTTATTTTGAGAATAAAGAAGGAGATCCGCTGGACAAGCTCTTTCTCGCCGCGCAATACAACCCTGAAAACCTCTCCTTTAGTCAAGGAGCATCATGGAAAAAGCAAGACGCGACAGTTTCAAAGGATGTTTCCCCAATTCAATATCAAAATACACAACCAAAATCGCTGAGTATGGATTTGATTTGGGATTTGACCAACAGCGGGCAGCCGACCGACGATGTGGCAGCCAAGTTTGTCCGTCAGTTCGAAAATGCGTTGCTCCCGACGATTAAACTGACGAAGCCCTACAAGTCCGTCAATAAAAGCACAGGCAAAGCCGCCAACACAACAACGCACCGACCGCCTCGTATTCGCTTTAAGTGGGGCAAGATCGATATGATTTCGGTTATCAAAACGCTCAAAACAGAGTACTTGATGTTCGCACCCGATGGTCGGGCACTCAGAGCAAAGATGAGTATTACGCTGGAGGAGTACCAAGAGAAATTTGTTAAGCCGGAATTGAAAGGTAGCATGGGCGGATACAACATTTCACAAGTTAAGCTCGTGCAGGTTCAAAAAGGACAAACCCTATCCGGGATCGCACAAATGGCCGGCATGTCCACAGCAGCACTTGCGGAATTGAATGGTATCGATAATCCATTAGCCCTTGCCGCTGGCGCGATCATAAAAATTCCGACAACTTAACCATCAAGAGGGGTACTGCTATGGGTATCAGCATACAAGGGTCACCATCGTACAAGATCACGGTAGGCACCTTAAGTTTTACAGACGAAGAAAATCAAATCGTTCGCTCCATTGTGGTCGAAGACCATGTCGATATGGCGGGATTTTGTCAGATTATGTTTGATGCTTCGACAGATCAGGGAAAGGTAGAGGTCAAGATTGGTGATCCGGTGGATGTACAGCTTAAGACCACCGAACTCTCGGTATTCAAAGGAGAAGTGATATCCGTCGATCACAGCTTTCAGAACACCGGTACGACGACCAAAATCATCCGATGTATCGATCACATTCATCGTCTGAATCGCGGTCGCAAAACGCGTTTTTGGAATGACAAAAAAGACTCGGATGTCGCGAGTGAAGTCGGTGGAGAATGTGGATTGAGTGTGGAATCCGATCCGACACAAGAGACGCACCCTTATATCATCCAAAGAAACGAAAGCAACGTTGCCTTTTTGAAGCGGCTCGCCGCGCGAAATAATTTTCAACTGCGCGTAGAGCAAGACAAACTTTATTTTAAAGAGGCGAGCTTCAATGCGACAGCTGTCGACCTAGAAGTGGGAGACGATATCCTTTCGCTGAACATGTCCTACAACTCCTCCAACATGGTTCAGAAAGTTATTGTTCAAGGATGGAGTATTAAAGACAAAAAGGAAATCATCGGACAGAGTGCCGCGGGTGAAGTCACCAAAATTGGCGGGGGTAAAATCGGAGCCGAACAAGCGTCTGTTTTTGGAGAATCCGTTGCATATATCACAGATGTTCCGGTTTCTTCACAAGAGGTCGCGAACAAAATTGCAAAGGCAGAAATGGAGCGCATTGCCCGACAATATGCAAATGGAAAGTGCGTTGTGCGTGGAGAAAATACCATCCGTGCGGGATCGGTTGTTAATTTCAAAGGGTTTGTAAAGGGATTAAACGGGAAATTTTATGTGATTTCTTCTCGTCATCTCATTAATCCCAGTACAGGATATACAACAGAGTTTAAATTCTGCAGCAATACGGAGGCTGAGAACGAGTAATGAACAATGTGAATTTGGATTTTTTGGGTCGAGGCTGGGCATTTCCTTTCGATTTTGATGCTGCTTCTGGTACGGTTCTCTTTTCCGCTGGCGTGGAGAATATTCGTCAAAATATCCTGATTATCATTGGAACTCGAATAGGAGAGCGTCAAATGCTTCCCACCTTTGGGTGTCGGATCCACGAACTTCTTTTTGCGCCAAACAACTCCGATACCTCCCGTTTGGCTTCGGAGTATGTCGCCAGTGCAGTCAGTATGTGGGAGCCACGTATAGAGGTCTTGGAAGTTCGAGCTGTCATTTCCAATGCGGGTTCGATTAATGTAAATATGAGTTATCGGATCAACGCGACCAGTTCCATTGAGTATTTAGAGCACTTGGTTGGTTGATCAGAACGTTGGATTTCCTTTAGAAATGCCTCTTTCAGTGCGGAGGAAAGCGATGAGCTTTCCAGGAATGCAAAGTTCGCTTTTAACCGGTATCGAACTTTAAAATTTTATGATGGCCAGAATCATAACACCTTATTAAAAATACATAGCTTTACATGTAGTTTGGTTCTATTAAGACCAAAAAGAAGAGATGTTATGCCCATAAAGCCCCCCAACCTAGACGATCGACGCTATGCCGACTTGATTGCAGAGACGCAAAAGCTCATTCCACAATATTGTCCGGAGTGGACAAATTACAGTTCAGCAGACCCTGGAATGACCGTCGTTCAATTGTTTTCTTGGATGACCGAACTGATCATTTACCGATTAAATCGGGTACCCGATAAAACGTACATACATTTTTTAAACTTTATTGGTGAAGAGAGAAAAATAGCACAACCCGCTGTTGTTCCGCTGACCTTCTCTTCCCGGTTGGATAGACCGGTAGAGGTTCGGGCCTTTTCGACATGCTCCACGCAGCAGACGGATACAGTCCCCGCCCTCAATTTTTTGACGACCAATCAACTGACGATTCACGGTTCGACTGTCAATCGACTGATGGTCGTAAAGGGAGGAGAGGAACCTTTGGTGCGAGAAGTTCCCTTTTCTCGTATGAATGATAACCCGTCCGTCATTCTCCTCGATAATGCCAAGGGTGTATCGATTTTCGATATAGATCCTATAACCTACAGCCCTGATGCCTACACCGCAGAGCAGTATCTGTATTTATCGCACGAAGATTTTCGCAAAATGGATGTAGACATAGATCCTGAAAACCCCAACGGGTTTATCCGTATGCTGAGCGGTGAAGACGACAAACGTTCGATCGTTGAACTGTTTGACTGGGAGTATCCAACGGAGGCGGGTTGGCTTCCTTGTGAAATCGATACAGAGGATGACGGTCGTGGAAACGTAGAACAGATCTTATTGGCCAATTTCTCGAACATCGACACATATCAAATGAACTTGGGTGGGCAGGGCTCGTTGTTTCCGGAAGACATCGTACAGTCAAAGTGGTGGATTCGCGGTCGTTTGAATTACGAGCGTTGGTTGATTCAGCAAATGCAACGACGAGACGATCTGAAAATCTTCTGGCGAGACGATCGAGGGGCAGATCCGCGACAGGTCTATAATATTCAACTCCGCTCTCATGGTCGGACATTGGAGTTTTCATTACAAGACCTCCCGCCGATTCGTCCCGGATGGATGATTCGATTTTCCCTGGTCGACCGCGGTTATCCAGCGGGCAAAGATTCCTATTTGCCCCGTTATCGTTGGTACTATCGTCGCGGTGAAAATTGGGAATTGATTCCCGATGAGCAAGTGCGGGTTGAGCGCACAGATATTCAACTGTTGGGTCCTCTGCCCAATATGGCAACCGACGGGGTGAATATTCGCGCAGAGCGTATCGAAGTGGTCAATCTCAAAGGGTTCTGTCACGAATTGGACGTCGAAATGACGTGGTCGCGCTTGGTCGAAGTCTCTTTTTATCAAGGAGAAGGTCCCCGCAGAATGGAAGAGGTCAGTTTGGCAGATGCACCGCTGGATCCTTTCCAAATCGCTTCCAATTTCCCACCCACAATTGGACGTAAGTTCTACATCGGTTCTGATGTTTTCCACAACAAGCGTCAAGAAAAGTTCACCATTGAAATAGAATACGCCTTTGAGATGAACGGTGAATTTGTTCCCGAACCTGTGGAAAACTATGCTTTGCAGCTTTGCTATCGCGCGCAAGACAGCTGGCGTGTCGTATGGGACGCAGAAAAGATTTTTAATAAATTTGTCTTAAACGATATATTGAAAGCCGAAGAGCCTCTTTCCGGACGCCAAGTGGTCCGTTTTGTGCTCGATCCCAATGAAAATACCAAAGGAATCTCTCCGACGTCTTTGGAGGACAATGATACCTCTTGGCTTCGCCTCGAATTGGTAAAAGCCAACCTGACAGGTGTGGACAGCGAAAAGAATCAGCATCCGGTTCGCCTACGGATTTTTAACGTCAAGGTCGGATATGGAGAAGATGTAGAGACAAAGGTATACTCCGAGCCGATGTTCTCACCCAATGCTGCGCAAATCGATTTTCGCGAATACAATAAGCGATTGACTCGAATTATGACGCGGGCGCGCAACAAAACCCAATCTTTCTATCCATACTACCAATTCGTCGATATCGAGAGCGATAACCAGTCGATCTATCTTCAGTTTGACAAACCTCTTCCCATTGGATCTCGACACGCGATTTACTTTCGTTGTAGGGGAGAAGCCTATCTTTCTCATGACGTTTCGATGGTTTGGGAGATTCTCGAGATCCACAAGAAGAAAAAACGATACAGTTGGCGTCGTTTAAAAACAGAGGAATCCAAGGCCGAGGGGGGT
>JAYYRF010000055.1:0-4018 GCA_036127535.1 Myxococcota bacterium
TGTTGCAATATTTTTATTGTAATAGATGTAATTAATGTATTTATTGTAATGTGTGTTTTAAATTTTTTTATTTATTTTTTGCAACTTTAAACTTGTATTATTAAGATTTTAAACGAGCCCAAACTGTTTTTAAAAGTCTCGGTTTTGGTCTTGAATAATTACAACAATAACAATAATTACAAGAATTAGGTGTAAGATGGCTGAACTCAGTAAACTCAAAGCAAAAAATTCATGGAACAAGACCGATTTGACCATACTTTTGGCCAACCAAGCAAACATTCCAAAAGTTCGTGCGGCCGATTACATCAATATACTTACAACAACCATTTCAGAAGCCCTCGAAAATGGAAAGAAGGTTACCATCTCTGATTTTGGAACGTTTCAGGTTTCAGAACGTCGATCCTTCAATGGTCGGAATCCCAAAAATGGAACGCCGATTATCGTCCCTGTACGTCGAATTCCCGTATTTCGAGCCGGAAAAAAATTAAAGAACTCGCTCAACACTCCCCAGCTAAAAGATTGCGTCCTTGTCGATGCCAAAAAAGTGCGTCTGACCTTTACCAAATTGATGGATTCCAAACTCAAGGATCTCACAGCCAAAGGTTCCTACGAGATTCTCCTCGATGGAGAGAGTGTGGGTAAGCTTGTTTCCGTCAAAGCAGATCCGGCTGAGCAAGAGGCGCGTCCCAACAACAACGAAATCCATCGTTATGTCAAAGGAGTTCGAAGTATTGTTATCACCTGCCCGAAGGCATTGCGTGGCTCCTCCATCTCTGTTCGATTCCTAAAGCCTCTGCGTGATGTAGACGGCAATGAAATCGAAGTTTAATACAGTTTATTACAAGTTCTTGCCTTAAGAGCTACCGGAATCGGTAGCTCTTTTCGTATTTGGAACTTTCTGCCCGCATCCGTTAAGTACTTTGGTAGAACCAAGGAGTCTGTATGTTTTTATTCTTCGCTCTATCGTGTGCCTCCCAAAGCCAAGTTGCTCCTGTTGCAACGGTAAAGGAGAAACCCGCGGTTTTGTTGGATGGAACCAAACTCGAAGTGTACTGGGATGATGGAGACACTTTCGCTGCTAAGGATCCCAATACCGGAAAAAAAATCAAGGCTCGCCTGGCTGGATACAACACCTTGGAATCCTATGGCCCCGTGCATCGTTGGGGTGAATGGACGGGGGCTGAGTTGTATACGTTGGCCAAGAAGGCGGGTACATTTGCGTCCTCACGAGTATGGACGTGCACAGATACCAAAAAGGGCGGCGGATATGGTCGAATCCTTGTCGATTGCCCCGATCTGCGTAAAGCAATTTTAGAAGCCGGACTCGCTCATCCCTTCTCGGTAGGGGAGCCTGCACCGGCCGCCGATTTGGACGCCATGCGATACGCGATGAAGAACCAAAACGGTATGTGGGAGAAGGGGGCGCCTACTAGCTTGATTACCTCTTTGCACTCTCAAGACGAGAAGCCCGACAAAGATGCCTACAATCGCATTTGTGACTTTTCTACCGGTATCTGCGACAAGAAGTCCCATAAAGATGTCTACACAACCTGTTCTGAAATTTGTATTCAGGATTCTTGTATGCTGTACGTTCCATACAAACAAAGGTATGGATCGAACAAAGCGGATTGTTTAAACTAAGGCTTGTGCTTCCTCGTCATAAATTTGACAAGAATCGCAGACAGCTGAAAATCGACACCGAATCGATTCATTCATCGTGTAGCAAGTTGTGTAATCAGAGGTTATTATCGCTCTTCTTTTTCATGGAATGCGTATGGCTAAACAGTTTATTTTTCAGATGCATAATCTCACGAAGCGCTTGGATAACGGCAGGGAACTCCTCTCGAACTTTGGTTTGTCTTTTTATCCTGGAGCAAAGATAGGAATTATTGGTGCCAATGGTGCTGGTAAATCAACGATATTAAAAATCATGGCCGGTATCGATACCGAATACGAGGGTCATACATGGAGAGATCCCTCCGCTACGATTGGCTACTTGGCGCAAGAGCCAAAGTTAGATCCGGACATTGGCGTTCGGGGAAACGTAGAAAAAGGTATGGCGCATTTGAGGGCTTTGTTGGACGAGTTCGATCAAGTCAATGAGAAGTTTGCAGAGGTAATGGACGATGATCAAATGGATGCTCTGCTCAACCGCCAAGCCGAACTGCAAGACGCAATAGACGCGGCAGATGCCTGGGAGTTGGATCGCAAGATTGAGATTGCCATGGATGCACTCCGCGTTCCGGATCACAACTCAGATATCACGAAGCTTAGTGGTGGTGAGAAACGGCGTGTCGCTCTTTGTTCTTTGCTATTGTCAAAGCCTGATTTGCTTCTGCTGGATGAGCCCACAAACCATTTGGACGCGGAGTCGGTCGCGTGGTTGGAGACGCATTTACAAGAATATGCCGGTACCGTCATCTTTGTAACGCACGACCGATACTTCTTGGACAACGTTTCCCGTTGGATTCTCGAAATCGATAATGGTCGCGGTGTACCTTGGGAGGGCAATTACAGCTCTTGGCTCGCGCAGAAGCAAAAGAAAATGGAAGCGCAAAAACGCTCGCTTGACAAAAGAAAGGTCTTGGCGCGTGAACTCGAATGGATCCAGATGGGACGTAAAGCGAGGAAGCATAGAAATAAAGCTCGGATTCGACAATACGAACAGTTGTTAACCGGCATATCGGAAGAAGAACAACACAAGAAAAGACTGGATATAGGCATTCCCAACGGTCCTCGACTGGGGGATCTTGTTATCCGGGCTCGTAATCTACAAAAAGGGTTTGGAGAGAGGCTGCTCATCGAAAAACTGGATTTTGATATTCCAAAGGGAGCGATTGTTGGTATCATTGGCGCAAACGGAGCCGGTAAAACGACTCTTTTCCGTATGATCGTTGGAGAGGATACCCCGGGAGATGGTGAACTGACGGTTGGTTCCACCGTACGTCTTGCCTATGTCAATCAGCATCGTGATGATTTGAAAGCCGAGGGGAGCGTTTGGGAGAATATTACAGGTGGAAATGAACTTCTTTATGTTGGGGATCGGGAACTCAACTCTCGTGCATATGTATCCGCCTTTGGATTTCGAGGTGCTCGCCAAAATCAAAAAGTCGGTACGTTGAGCGGTGGGGAACGCAATCGGGTTCATCTTGCGAAGTTACTGCAAAGCGGTGGTAATGTACTCCTGTTGGACGAGCCCACCAATGATTTGGACGTAGCGACTTTACGTACCCTAGAAGAGGCTTTGGAAGCCTTTGCCGGGTGTGCGATGGTGATTAGCCACGACCGCTGGTTTTTGAATCGCATGGCGACGCACATTTTGGCCTTTGAAGGCAATTCTTCCGTCGTCTGGTTCGAGGGTAATTATGAGGACTACGAAGTGGATCGTCGTCGACGTTTGGGAGAGGATGCGCAACGGCCTACGAGAATTCGATACAAGCCCTTGGAACGGTAATGGAACGTACGGTATTGGTCATTGAAGACGAAATGGATTTGGCTGATGTTATCGGCTATCATTTGGAAAAAGAAGGTTACAAAAGCCGCATTGCATATACCGGGCATGAAGGGTTAGAGGCAGCAAAAATCAATCCGAAGCCCGATCTCGTACTTTTGGATCTCAATCTTCCTGATATGTCGGGCATCGAAGTGTGCCGACGACTGAGAATGGATTCCACTCTCCAGGATGTATTCATCATCATGGTTACGGCCAAAAGCGACGAAATAGATAGAGTGATCGGTTTTGAAGTCGGTGCGGATGACTATGTGATAAAGCCTTTCAGCTCTCGAGAACTGATGCTTCGGGTACGTGCGATGTTACGCCGCGTAGGACAGACAGGTGAGTCGAATAAGCTGTGTGTTGGATCCCTTGTGATCGATAAAGCCGCGCATCGCTGTTGGAACGAAGACCAAGAAATTCAACTTACGGCTTTGGAGTTTCGCTTACTCCGGATCTTTTTGGAGAACCAAGATATCGTGCAGACGAGGGAAACGCTGTTGAAAGAAGTTTGGAATATGGATC
>JAYYRF010000056.1:0-3230 GCA_036127535.1 Myxococcota bacterium
CTTTTGTTTGCTCGGGTAAGCTCAAAAGTTCAGACCAGTGACAATGTGCTGTACCGGGAAACTTAGGGTAAAATGCACATTCGTGAAATATGGCTTCCACAGCTGGATCAGCGGCTGCTTTATTAATCCAACTGGGTTCAAATTGACTATCTCCACTCCAATAGATCACTTTTTCTCCGTACACGATGCGAATACCATAGGCTGGTTTGCGGTACTTCTCATTTTCAATATGTGGAACCGGAAAAAATGTAAATTCCAATCCTCCAAGAGAATGGGTTTTTCCGATGTGTAATTCCAAGAGTTCTTCGTGGCCGTTGTTTTGTACTTCACCGTTTTGCGCGGTAAAAATCCCAATAAATGGTTCCAAAGACCGCTGTAGAGGGATAATTACATCGTCCATGCCATAAAGAGGAGTGGTCATGAATGCAGGGAACCCCTTCGGACTGCTGTAGTATCGTTCCCACACAAGGGGCTCGGGACAAGAGTGGTCTCCGTGTATGTGCGTGATCAGAATCCCGAGCAATTCGGTTGGGTGCACCCCGAGTTCCTTGAGGCTTTGGCCAGCTGTCATTCCACAGTCGAGTAGAATATATCCTTCAGGAGCATGTATGAGGGCGTTGTTATGGTAATTTTTTCGAAAATCACTAAAAGCACCGCCTGAACCCAAAAATTGTATTTTCATATCAATCGATCCGATAGAGGAGACGGTTGGGTCTCCAGTTACGAAACTCTCGCTCTAAGGCATCGTATACTTCGTTCTCTTGAAGCAACAGACGACGAGACTGCCTTCTATTCCGTATACTTCGGACAAAACCAAAAATCAAGAGGAATCCGCCAACAGAAAGTAAAGCGGTATCGCTCACCAACGGTTTGAGCCATAATAACGAGCCTGACAATTCTCCTCTCCACTGTATATCGAGCTCCTCAACGGTGCGTCCGGTTGTCATTTGGATCGATTGATCAAATGTATATTGATGCGACATATAGTGGATGAGTTTTTGAAGGGCGTGAGAACCGTAGTTTTGTTGAAGGAAAATGACAAAGTCCGCAGATTGCGCATAGGCGAGGCGGGCGCGATGCGGACCAGAGGGAAATCCTCGCGAAAGCTCTCTAAGGGAGAGGAGTTCGCCACCCAAAATACCCTGCGAAAGGGTATCGATGGAATCGTGGCTGTGTTCTCCGGCTACCAGTTGTGCGACGCCTTCTTGTAGCCACCGTGGTACAGGACGATTGGCAAAGGCGCGACCCAAGAGGATATGTGCAATTTCGTGATCGAGGACTTGGGTTAGGGGATCAGAGCGCCCGTCCCGAATATCGGGTGAACGCAGAAAAATTAGACCCAAACTCGGCCAGGCTGTTCCATCTGCCCAGTCAGGCGTTCGACCTGGTTGAAGTCGCTCAAAACTCTCTTGTGTGGGCATAAGATAGATCTTGAAAGCAGAACCAGAGCCGATACCGAGCTGCTGTGCTATTTTGGGCGTGCTTCGAGCAGCATGTCGAGCGAGTTCTTGACCGATATATCGATCCTTGTAAGCGTAGTAAATATCGGTGTATACGTTGGAAGTGCTGTGCCAATTTTCCGTTCGAGACGGTGCCGAGGGTACAAAGACCGATATGCGCTCCTTACCCTGGTTCCAAGAGGCCTCAGCGTGCGCACGGGGAAAGAAAAAGAACCATATAAAAATTAAAATATGCATTGTAAACCAAATATTAGAAAAAAATAAGTAGAGTGTCTACTGAATAATCACATCTTTGCATAAAAGAAGCTCGATGGAATCAAATTTGATACGTTATGTGGAGGCATATGCAAACGTTCAAAGATAAAAGGCTTTGGTTTATCATTGCTATCGGGATTCTTCTGAGATCCTTACCCATTATGATCTGGGGTGCATCGGGTTGTGTTCGCGACGAATGTACTTACCTACGCTTGTGTATGTACTTACTTCGAGGAGAAGGTATGGTTGCCCCCGTCGGTTGGCTTTGGGCACCGGGCTATCCCTTTCTGTTGGCCGTACACAAGTACCTATTTGGGTATGCGTTTTTAATCAAAGGGACGCAATTGATATGCGCCGCTTTGGTGATGGCCCTATTGTATCAGATGGGAAAAAGTCGAAAGGTCGGTCTATACGCCGCAGCGCTGTATGCTTTCTCTCCGTCCCAAATATTTTTTGGTCAGTCTCTGTGGAGTGAATGTATTTACGGGGCTCTTTTGGTCTTTGTCTTGTATGTCTTCGACAACGTTGTACGCAAAAAGACAATACGGTATCTTTTGGTTTTGGGTGGGGGAATCGGACTATGCGTCCTGTTCCGAGGGGTCGCAACCTACATGCTTCCAATATTTTGCTTTGCGCTTTTTTTTGGAAAGAAATTAATGCGGAACGCCCCTTTGGAACTCTTTCGATACAACAGCGCGGTTATTTTGGGCTTTCTGCTTGTTGTGACTCCATACAGCGTATATGTCTCGCAAAAATTTGAACGCTTTATCATTAGCGATCGAACGATAGGGCAAATGATGTGGCTCGGAAACAACGATTTTGAACCGGTGACATTTGATTGGGGGACTGGCCAATTATCGAAGCGCGCCTTCGAAAGACATACGGAACTCGGCCGAGATCGTTGTGCAAAGAGACCCCGAACGCGCGAGAAAGCAGAGTTAAATCGTTGGGCGATGGCGTTAGAGGATTGCGAAACGCAAAATGGTGTAGCGTGGATTCAAGAACACCCTGCCGAGTTCCTACAGAGGATTCCGCTTCGCATAGCGCAACTTCTCAATCCGCATTCTTTCCTTACGCGTACGATTCGCAGCGGGAAATGGCAAGGAATTCCCGAATGGTTGGACGAGGTCTTGATTCTTTGGGGGGCTTTGTGGAGCTTGTTCGTGGTGTTGGGAGGGACAGCCGGCCTAATTCTTCGCGGCCGCGGAGAGCGAGCCCGTTTGATTACCCTTATATTGTTGTATCATCTGTGTGCAATCTCTCTATTGGCTGGCTTGACGCGATATCGCATACCGCTCGAACCTTTGCTCATGTTGTACGCAGCTCAACTTATGGAGCCGCGAACCACAGCCATTCCGCGGTGGCGCTTTTTCGTGCTCATACTGATAATGGTCTTTCTCGTACCGTTGAGCATATACTTTCTTCCGACGGGTTGGTCTTGGTGGCGAACTTTTTAGCTTTGGTTTAAAGATTTTGCTTTTTCGATACAAACCGAAGTTCATTTCCGGTCTATAT
>JAYYRF010000057.1:0-14104 GCA_036127535.1 Myxococcota bacterium
GGAGCTTCAAGAGGATCCGCACATCGGGTACGTGGCAACACCGTATACCCTTAAAGAAAGAGCGCTCGACGAGGAAAAGCGAAATTTTTGGTTTGCTAAGCTTAAAGAGGCGCTTCAAGAGTATCTCAACAGCGACACGGATCTACACCCCGAACTTTACAAACTGCTCGACCTACAGGAAGAGGAACGTTTCATCAATTTGTGTGCAGCACAACTGATCATCCCAAGAAGCGATCGCCTGCTTTTGCTCGCGGAACCAAGCGTGGAGAATCGAATTCACATGCTCATCGAACATCTCGTGCAGGAGAAGACTTTTCGAACCCTCTACAGCCGAATCACCGAGAAAATTCAAAACAAGCTCGATACGCAAAATCGAAATTACTTCCTCCGGCATCAGATAAGCGCGCTTCGAGAAGAACTCGATGAAGAGGCCGTTGAAAAAGAGGATTTGCGTAAGATTCGCATCGCGATGAAGGATAACCCTCCACCTGAAACCATTTTAAAAGAAATGCAGCAAGAGATACAGAGACTGGAAAAGATGTCGCTGGATTCCAGTGAATACAATCTCGGACGGAATTGGCTTTCCACCCTTGCGAAACTTCCTTGGAACCGGCGTACATCAAAAACGATCGATCTACAACTGGCTTCCCATATACTGGACAAAGAGCACTATGGCTTGGACAAAGTCAAAGAGAGAATCATTGAACAGCTCGCTGTTCAGTCCACGCAAAAGAGTACAATGGGGACTATACTGTGCTTGGTTGGTCCCCCCGGCGTTGGAAAGACGTCGCTGGCCCAAAGCGTGGCGCTGGCTTTGGGACGAAACTTTCAAAGAATTAGTCTTGGGGGGATCAAAGACGAATCGGAGATTCGAGGGCATCGACGAACCTATATCGGTTCAATGCCCGGACGCGTGATTCGAGCGATCCAAAAAGCCAATTGTAAAAATCCTCTGATTTTGTTGGACGAGATAGACAAAATCAGCCGGGATCTGCGCGGAGACCCAACCGCAGCGTTGTTGGAGGTTCTCGATCCGGAACAAAACAATGGCTTTGTCGATCATTATCTCGATCAACCCTTCGATCTTTCTTCGGTGTTCTTTATGTGCACCGCCAATACGCAAGAAACGATTCCTTCCCCGCTTCTCGATCGACTCGAGGTCATTACACTCAACAGCTATTCTCTCGAAGAGAAGCAACAAATTACGGAAAAGCATCTCATACGGCGAGCGGAAGAAGACCACGGCGTAGATACAATCCATCTCGATCGAAAATTAATTCCCTTTCTTATTGAAAATTACACCCACGAAGCCGGATTGCGCAAACTCAACCAACACCTTGCCAAGATCGCTCGACAAACGGTTTTACGCGATATCCGGGATGAGCAAACGCTAAAGATTCAATCTCCAGAAGATCTATACTCTCTCTTAGGCGCCCCCACGACGATCAAACCGGATCTCAAAACCAGTGTGATCGGACGCTCTATCGGTCTTGCGTGGACACCATCCGGTGGAGAATTGCTCTTTCTAGAGGCAATATTAAAACCGCAAGGAAAAGGAAATCTGAAAAGCACGGGTAATCTCGGAAGCGTCATGCAAGAATCCGTTGCCGTAGCTCACTCTTATATCCAAAGCTATCATGGCAATCCAAATCAAGAGAATCCCGATCTACATATTCACGTTCCGCAAGGAGCCATATCGAAAGATGGCCCCTCTGCCGGTATCGGTATTGCCATCGCAATTTACAGTGCCCTGCATAAAAAGGCCGTAGAACCATTGTGCGCGATGACAGGAGAACTCTCGTTGAGCGGTGCCGTACACGGTATCGGAGGTCTCCGTGAAAAGTGCTTGGCGGCCCAAAGAATGGGGCTTGAGCACGTTCTCATACCCAACGAAAATCGTCATGAAATTCCACTACTGCCTGCCTCTCTTCGCGAGGCTCTTACCTTTCATCTGATCAGCCACATGGAAGAGGTGCTGCGCTTTTGCTTCCCTAGCGAGGAGATTTCGGGTTCAATGCCGCAAATTTTTGAATAAGCGCAATGCTTTCGGCATCGAGAATTTTAGGGACGATAATTTTAAGCTCTAAGAGGAAGTCTGCTCCGCCTTGCCCCTTACCGCGCAATCGCAATCGCTGACCCGAAGAAGAATAGGGCGGAATCGATATTGTGCATTTTCCCGCTGGTGTTTCCACCTCGACTCTTCCCCCGAGGATCGCCTCAGAAATCGAAATGGGAAGAGATTGTACTTCCGGATCTTGAGATGTAGGTGTATGAGAACGAGGCTGCGGGCCGCTGATGATCACTTCGCAAACCAAGTCTCCATATACACCACCGTTGGGACCAGCGTTGCCGAGCTTTGGAATCCTCAAGGTATCGCCATATTGCGTATTCTCCGCAACGCGAAGTTGTTGGATTTCGTCGATCTGTACCAAAGCGAGATCTTCACCGCGCACCAACCGTTTATACTCGATCGTTACCGATCCGCCCATATGAGCAATATTAGAAGGCAGGTCAACCTTCATGTAGATATCGGTACCTGGTTGAGCATTTTCTCTACGATAGGTCTGCTGATTTAAACGAGAGGGCTTTCTTTTTAAACGGCCCGTTTCGGCACCTTGCTTTAGTATATCGTCCAGGTTGATTTGGTTGGCTGGATCTTTCCATGCCTTCTTCGACGTTCGCTGGGATGACCTTCGCATCCCTGAAGGAGGCTTCCACGTTTTTCGATGAATTTTTCGACTCGTCGAACGAGGTTTCGGAGGGTTATCGTACAAGTTCCTCTTCACCGGATCGATTAAAAGTTCGTACGCTTCTCGTATTTCGGCAAAACGCGCAGCCATCTCCTCAGAGTCGCCTGCTCTGTCAGGATGACACTCTCTGGCAAGTTCTCGGAAGCGTTTTTTTATTTCTTCCGCTGTAGCTGTGCGATTAATTCCTAGTATTTGATAGTAGTCAACTTGATAATTCATGTTAAAGGGCTCATGTGAATCGTTATAATGATAAAGCCTATCGTTGGGTCTTCGTCGACGAAAGACAAATCACTTATCAATCTCTAATTTTTATCACGCCACCGGCAATCCGTATCCAAAAAAGTATAATTAACTTTGACCATTTGTTCTTGGTGCCGATAAAGAATAAACAGTACCCTCTACCGTGGAAAAGGAATGGCAAAACAATATAGAAACTCCGGTTTGAGATGTTCTTTCTGTCACAAAACACAGCAAGAAGACGGAAAATTAAAAATTATCGCCGGCCCACAAAACGTTTTTATATGCTCAGACTGCGTCCGATTGTGCCTCGAAATCATACGCGAGAACACACAAAATAAGACACTGCAGTGGAGACATAACTCCGTTCCTCCTCCGGTTCAGATTAAGGCGCACCTCGATCAGTATGTCGTCGGTCAAGAAGCCGCAAAGCGTAAAATCGCCGTCGCCGTATACAACCACTACAAAAGACTCGAAGTCAATGAAGAGAGCAAACGAGAAGAAGATGTTGAAATTCAGAAGTCCAACCTTCTTCTAATCGGACCGACCGGAACCGGAAAAACCCTCTTAGCACAGACCCTAGCAAGGTTTTTGGACGTACCATTCGTCATTGCCGACGCAACAACACTCACCGAAGCGGGGTACGTAGGCGAAGACGTAGAGAATATTATCTTAAAGCTCTATAAAGCCTCCGGAAACTCCATCGAGCAAACCAAGCGAGGAATCGTTTACGTTGATGAAATCGACAAACTTGCCAAAAAGGGATCCACGTCTTCGGTATCTCGCGATGTATCCGGAGAAGGCGTTCAACAAGCCCTTCTCAAGATCATCGAAGGGAGTAACGCAACACTGCAGCTTCGCGGCAACAACCGACTACCAAGCCAAGAGAACATTCAAATAGATACAACCAACATCCTGTTTATATGCGGCGGTAGCTTCGAAGGTCTCGAAAAGGTGGTCGAAGCGCGACTTGGTAAGAGATCTCTGGGATTTTTGAACAAAGACGAAGGGGAAAAGAAAGAAGAAACGCGGAACCTACTCGCGAAAGCGACACCCGAGGATTTGGAAAAGTTTGGTCTCATCCCCGAGTTTATAGGCCGTTTACCCGTTTTAGCAACCATGAACGCTCTTTCCGAAGAGCACTTGGTCAAAATCCTGCAAGAGCCTAAAAATTCATTGATCAAGCAGTACCAAAAACTCTTCAAGTTTGAAAAGGTCAGCCTTACCTTCACAGAAGAAGCACTTCGTGCCATCGCTCAAAAATCGACAAAAAGAAAAGCCGGTGCCCGTGGGCTCCGAACGATTATTGAAGCGGTAATGCTCGATATTATGTACGAAATGCCCAGTTTGGATAATCTTCAATCTGTTACCATAGATGTGGATACCATCAATGAGGGAGCGGAGCCAAAAATGGTCTTTAAGAACAACTACGGGGTGCCGAGCTGAAGCCGCTCCTCCTGATTGCAGGCCCCAAACTCCAAGACCCTTACTTTGGAGAGAGCGTACTTCTCATTTGCGAATACAACCACAACGGCGCGCTCGGTTTTATCATTAATAAAGCAACCAACGTAGAGGTAAACGAAGTCCTGCGCCAATGCGATCTACCAACACGAGATGTGCCAAAAGCATCTCTTTGGGGCGGTCCTGTAGGGCAAGGTTCTGTTTTTATCCTGTTTGAAGGTTCTGTCCCCCAAGAAGAAGGATGGAACATTGAACTGCCTGAACATCCGATTGCAGTTGGAACATCCGTATCCATCATTGAGAAACTCATCGAAGAGGATACGGGCTTTGAAATTGTATTGGGTTACTCCGGCTGGGGTCCCGGACAACTGGATCGGGAGATTCAAACGGGCTCATGGCTGTATTCTGATTTGAGTCCCGATATCTTGCTTTCTCTCCCCTCCAAAGACCGGTACGAATTTGCCATCGAACACCTTGGGTTGCAAAAAGAGAAAATATGGATGAATCCAATTGATGAGTAAAGCCCATCTCCGTTAGAGAGATATATGCAAGAAATTCACTTTATTAAAACCGTTGGTGCAGGTGCCTTTGGAACGGTATACCACGCACAGCTTCACAACAGAGGCCAAACAAAAGACGTGGCCGTCAAAATCATGAGTGCTGAGACACCCGACGTAGAGAAGTTCCTCTCCCGTTTACACGACGAAGCGAAACTTCTAAGTCTCTTGGATGATGCAGCCATCTTACAGGTTATCGGTCAATGCAAAGTCCGCAGCTACGATGCCGTTCTCTTAGAGTACGTAGATGGTATAGATTTGGAAAAAATTTATCGTTCCCGCATTCCCATATCTCCCCGTGCGATCGCAGAAATTGCCGCACAAGTTTCCGATGGCCTTCATACGGCCCATACCGCTAAACACCCCCATACCTTAAGTCCCCTGGCCGTAATACACCGCGACATCAAACCCGGTAATATTATGATTACCCGTTCTGGTCGCGTTAAGATATGCGATTTTGGTATTGCAAAGGCGCGGTTTGAATTTCGCGAAAGCTACACCAATCCCCAAGAAGTTTTGGGCACCAAAGCATACATTGCACCCGAATATATTATTCGCGGATCGGTCACAACAGCGGCCGATGTTTACGCCTTGGGTCTCAGTCTTGTACAGCTCCTCATACGGAACTCTATCGGAGAGCTTGAACTAAAGCAGAATGCCCATGAGAAGCGCATTGCGGCACTTCTTAGACAACTCCCTCCCCCCTTACGTCCTTTTTCTGCAATCCTGACACGATTGTTGGACTGGTCTCCGGAGAATCGTCCCAACGCTGCGGAGTGCAACCAATACTTTTCGAATATCGTAAACCAATTGCCCGGCGCACCTCTGTCTGAATGGGCTCCTCAGTATATTTCTATACTCCTTACACAACAGCCCTCTCCGCCAGATCGAATGAAATTATGTGGCACACGAATTCCCCTAAATAAGGAAGAAACCATTCCCGTCTTGCAACAAGAAGAAAATCATACTACAATAATTGTTGACAATCCAATACCTCCCACCTACATAGCCATCGGCTTGGGACTCCTTCTCGGCATCTTTGGCTACTCCATTCTCTTCAGCATAATCTTCTCAGGAATCCAGTAGAGGCATGAACAAAAAATACCTCATTATCGTTTCTTCTTTTTTCTTTACCATGATTTTTGTTTTCTCACTCATGAGTTGGGCGAGTTCCTTGATGGCTGTAGAACGGGTAGAGGAAGAAGTCACCACCGCTCCCCCGCCGCCACCACCGATCCCGCAAATTCCAGAAAAAACCTTGACGTATACTGTCAAAAAAGGGGACGTTCTCGGTAAAATCCTACCCCAATTCGATCTCAATACCCACGAAATACATACCGCAGCGAAGGACATCTTCGATCTCGCCAATATCCGAATTGGAAAGCAATTTGAATTCCTACAAGTCGGAGATGAGATTACCGAAGTCCGATATGCCCTCGGAATTGATGAAACCCTCATCGTAGAGAAAAAAGAAGGTGCTTGGGTCGCCCGTAAGCAAGTGATCCGGTACGATAACAAACAGAGCTTAAAGAGCTTCTCTGTAGAGAGCTCTTTTTGGAAAGCAGCTTCTGATGCTGGCCTACAGGCAAGAGATATATCATCGCTTGTGCAGCTGTTTGAGTATGATGTCGATTTCAACACCGAGATTCGTGCCGGTGACAAAGCAACGCTTCTAATCGAAGAACTCTACAAAGACGGGCAGTTTGTTCGTTTAGCAGCCCCTTTGGCCGTTCGATTCCAAAATCAGAAGCGATCCTTTACCGCGATTCGCTTCAAGGACAAAGAAGGACGGGTCTTATACTACGATGAAAAGGGTGTCTCTCGTAAAGGTGCCTTCTTGCGATCCCCACTCGCGTTTTCGCGCGTTACCAGTAGCTTTAATCCCAAACGATTTCATCCCATTCTCAAAAAGCCTCGTCCACACAACGGAACCGACTTCGGTGCGCCAACCGGCACGCCCGTTCGTGCAGCGGCAGATGGAAAAGTGGTCTTTGCCTCCACAAATCGCGGCCACGGGAAATTTGTCAAAATTAAGCATAGTCAAGGCTATCAAACCAGTTATTCGCATCTATCCAAGATTCACGTACGCAGAGGAGACCGTGTGAGACAGGGAGAAACCATCGGTAAAGTCGGAACCACGGGTCTATCGACAGGTCCACACCTACACTACCAAATGTGGAAAAATGGAAAGTTTGTCGATGCGATGAAAGAAAAGCTCCCCAAGACCCAAAAAGTACCCCGCGCAGAAATGGCAAATTTCAAATCCATACGCGATCGATATTTGCAAGAATTGCAAGGAGCATCGCCAGAATCGAATTGACGAAACGAAGCTTTCTTGTGATAAACATATAGGAATTCATTCTCAAGGAGCTCGTAGTGCTTTGGTTAAGCCTTTTATTCCTCTCTTGTGATCGAGAGATGCTCTATGGTAGACGCAAGCTGATCCAAAACATCGCCCAAGGTCTATCGGATTGCTCTGAAAATCAACTGAGCTTCTTGTTGCAAAAGTACAATATTCAAACGGCATTCAGTTACTGCGGAAGCAATAACTTTGACGGATTCTCGTGGTCTTACGATGGGAGTCAGCTCTACTTTAGCCTCTATGGTAATTCATATATTCTCAATGGCCAAACGAAGGCCATATCGGCTTTACCCGCTCCACCAGTATCAGCCGTCAAACCGACTTGGCTCTCTTCGGGAATTTTGGCGGTGCCCTTAAAATTTGAAGAATCAAAGCAGTCTCAAACAATTCTTTGGTATCGCTCCGATGGTACAATGACCGAAAGCGCTCTTTCTCTTTACTCGATCCAAGACCTACAGCGATGGGGAGAAAAAGAAATCTTATTTACCGCGATCTCATCGGAAGGCTCCCCTCAAAAAAGAAAGGCCTACCGACTCGAATATGGCAAAGATACTCCCCAAGAGGTCTTTTCCTTTATCAAAGAGGATATCGACACCCTAAGCTACCATCCCAAAGCAAACCTCTTAACGGTGGTTTCTAACGACAAAGGTAGCGCGTACAAAGATGAGACACTTCTCTTTCAAGTCGATAATGTAAAGAGAATGATTCCACACAGCGGAGGGGAATATATCGCCTTGGAAAGTGTTGGAGAACCGATATCTATTATTATCATGCCGGACACAACCGGTATGAGCCAAGAGGAAATCGATCGAGCAAAACGCAAACAGGCCCAAGAAGAGGCCGAGTTACCCGATTGGATGCCACGCACATACAAACCAAATGAAATCCATATTGTCGATCTAAAGAATATGACGCGTTATCGTATGCTCTTTTTCTTTGGTCGAAATTTTGAGTGGTATACCGATAACGATTACTATTGTTCTATGACACTTGAGGGTGTAGGACGACAGTCTATTAATCCCAACGTCGGTTTATTCAGTCTTCGCTATCATTTGGGATCGCTGCGCTTAGATAAATTTGACGGTGTTGAGAAAATTGAAGTGGTAGGAACAAAATGAACAACGCGGAGCGACAAAAGCTAATACTCGATTACTATCCTTTGGTTCGGCAAATCGCTTTTCGAATGGCAAAACGATTCCCCTCTCACATCGATGTTGAGGACTTGATTCATATCGGAACATTGGGTCTCATCGAAGCCATCGATCGCTATCAACCAGATAAAGTCCCTTCCTTTTCCACCTACGCGCGCAGTCGAATTCAGGGCTCCATTTTAGATGAGATGCGCCAACACGACTGGGTTCCACGATCGGTACGAGATCGCTCGAATAAAATTTCGCTCGCCCAAAAAGAACTAAAAAGACGCTTGAACAGAGTGCCTGAACCCACAGAAGTGGCAGAGTTCCTTGGCGTATCCGTTGAGCGCTACAGAGAAATGCAGCGCAAATCTGACATCCGCGTCGTTTTAAGCATGGAAGAAGGTGCAGATGAGGATTACCGTCTGGGCGACACCATCGCAGACAAATCTCAAGGCGACCCCCTATCATCTACCCTGGCATTTGAAGAAGCAGAGCAACTGAAAAAGCATCTTGGTCTTCTGCCTCCACGAGAGCAACAGATCATAACCATGTATTATTTCAAGGAGCTCACCTTCAAAGAGATCGCTAAAATATTGGGTCTCACCGAGTCGCGCATAAGCCAACTGCATACCAGCATCAAAAACAAACTCAAAAACTTAATGCTTACAAACAACGGCTAGCGACACCGTCGCAATCGTCAGATAATATCTATTTCCGTGTTGTCTTTCGCTCTTCGAGCAAACCATGTCGAACGCGAACCTCTCGTAAGGCTTGGGCAAAACGAATCTCATACTCTGCAGAGGTCTCTGAAATGTTTTTGAGCTGCGCCCGTGCTTCGTCACGCAAAGCGGCCTCATCAACATCAAACTCTTTCAAAACCTCCATAATAATGCGACGCATTGTGAAGTCGTCAGAGTACACTTCTTCGATGTAGGGAGACACCATAAAACTTTCTACAAATTGAATGGAAAGATACTTTTCAAGTTGAGATCCGAGAGGGTGACCCCATTCTTTTGCGAGTTGTGATCGGATTTTGGGATACTCATCATATGGAATGCGACGATTGGCCATCCGCTCTCGAACGGAGTCTCGAAGTCTTCTATCTCGGTTCAGGTGTTCGAGCATAATGGCTTCAAGATCTGCAATAGCCTCCATGCGATTATTTGAGTCGACCTCAATGTGATTTCCATCTGTCAGATCTTGAATCACTTTTTTGGAGATGGAATCTACTCTAGAACGATACAATCTCATAATTTCTCCTTTTACCCTTGGAACTCAATCATAACGCGAAGTATAACACTCCGCTATATAACGCAATACAATCATTCGTCATCATTTTCAAAGTCGATGAACAGTCTTTCAAGCTCTCTTTTTGCATTTTCTTTCTGTACATCTTCCGAAATGGGCTCTTCTTGTTGAAGACGATTTTTACAAACATAATACGTTTGGTTTTGCCCAAACAGCACACCATCACAACTTTTATGTGGCTTTATGTGCTCTCTCATACTCTCCAAATCAATCTGAATATCAGATTTCAAGTCTATCTCAGACAACGCTTCTGCATTCGGATACCGCGCATTGGATTTGATTAAGAGGAGCGGCAATGCTTGATTTTGCCACACAAAATCAACGGCTGCTTCCACCTCAGAAAAGATGAGGATATGACGACGACCCCAACGATAACCAGGATGAGGCCACTCATGCTCTCCTTGAATTAAGACACAATACTGCTCGTTCGGGTTTCCGTAGCTCCAAGCATCTGTTTTCTGTAAAAGAGAAAACAGATACTCTACTGCCAAGCCCTCCTTGATCCGCTGCTGCAACTCAACCCAACACGCGGCAACCGCGTATGCGGCAGAGATAGATCGGAGTCCAACAGGAGCATCAGAATACGCGATTTGACCAAGACATATTAAAATCTGCTCTCCTCTCTTTTCCAAGCACTCCTCGACACTCTTTTCTGCCAATAGCCCCAATAGCATCACTTCTTCTACCCGAAGCTTCTTCTTTCTCTCCAATGCGTTTCTTTTCGATTGGATAAACGCAGACAGTCCATCGATGTGTCCTTCTTGCAGCGGTAAAAATAACCGGGCGGCCATTTGACCATATGCGTTCTCTCGAACCTTCTCAACACCGAGGAATAAAGGATTTTGAAACAAGGCCTGAAAAATTCCTTCCTCTGCTACAGAGAGTTCTCGTCCATCCAATGCAACGCTAACACGCATTTTTAAGGAGAGAAACAGGTGCTCGAATTGGGTTCTTCCTTTGCCTTGAAAGCGAGACCGTAGTACAGACCAAAGAACCAAAACCGGAATGAGGGATCCACAAATATCCATTTTCGTCTTAAGCATGCTTAAGAGAGGATCTGCTGGCGGAACGACGCGCTCTTTTACCTGATGATTCCATTCGAAGAACCACGTGTCTGCAGCCTTTGATATATCCGCATACAATTCGCTGTGAACCGGTATGTATCCATCTTTTGCGCGCAAGGATAACACTTCGATTAAACCGGGTAAATACTCGACAAATCTATGGATCTTTTTCAATATTCGACTCCTTTGGGATTAGTGCCTCTAGCAAGGCTTGTTTCTGCAACGAGAAGAGACCTGGCAACAATTGCTCCGTGCTCTTTTCTGTGAATTGAACCGGAAAGAGCTTCTGATCTTGTAACACCAGGCTCCATTGATACTCGTTGCGCGCCTGAGGATGAGGTGGGAATGTCACAGCCTCTAGTATTTGAGAGCACTCATCCGCATTGTCCACAACCAGTTCTCCCGTTTGGAGAATGGAAAAAGACAGTAGAATCGAAACCCGCTTTTTCTGCGCAAAACACGATTCCATTTTAGACACTTCCTGTATGAGTCGCTCTTGAACGCGACTTGGAACCAAATACTCTTGTGCTGCGACAAGGGAACCAAACCAAAGAATCATGGTCTTGCCTCCAAAAGAAATTGAAACTGTTGTTCTTGACACATCGAAACGGAGCCATCGTAACAGATCGTTCGCTGCAGTGTTCCTTCATGACGATTCGGCAGTCCACCCTGTAGCGGTATCCAAACAACACCATCAGCCTTTCCTTCGCCGGATAAAGAAAGTTCGCGCCATGCTCCATACACGTCCAAATCGGACTGATAGGATATTTTTGCACTGGAATTCTGCTCCAATAGATTCCATGTCGCTCTGGACTTTGTATATGCGCGTCCTTGCGCGTTTTTTACCAAAGGATAACGGCGAGGAGCCATCCGTTCACGTCCTTTTTCCAGCGCGGGAGGATTGGGAAACAAGATCATCCACAATATATCGACAGCGTCCATGTACGGATTGTCTTGCGTCAATTGTTCTGTGTATCGCAGCTTCAGAAGCTCCCCGTGCTCAAAAACACGCGCTTCGATCCATTTTGCGTTCAAACCGATATCGACAACCTGATCATTTAGATGACTTTCCGTCTCTGCAAAAGCGATGTTTACGAAAGAAGAATCGTCTCGATGCTGCTTGAGTGGCGTCAAGGAAATCATTGTATGGAATTTCAAAACGTGCTCTTCTGTCGGTCTTTCCATACTCTGATATTTTGCCTGAAGACGAAGTTGATAATCCCTTTGGGACAATGCCGGCATTCTTGGAGATGTTTTCGCACAAGCGATACTCATTAGAGGCATCATTAAAATCATAAATGTCCAACGATTTAGCACAAGAACTCCTTATTGCGTTTCCGAACGCGACGTATACCCCAAAAAAAGAACCAAGGTATTAGAATCCCAGCTTGGCCACCGCAGCCACCATCCTGCTTCGTGTTTGGAGACTCCACTTCCGGTTCGTCACAGTCCGCACCGATACAAAGCTCTAATTTTTGAGAGCTTCCAAATGGAGAACCATAAGAGCCAACAATCCAATAGGAACCCGCCTCCAAAGACCACGATAAAAACGTCTCACCACTCCACATCGATATGGGCTCTTGCACTTGAAAGCCGTCTGTTGCATGCAGAGAAAAGGTGATGCCCGGTGCTCCATCTTCAATATGAAACCGAAGCTCTCCTCCTTCATGATCCAAACGAAAATAGCTCGCCGCAAGCGGATAAAAACGATGCTCGTCGTGAAAATGTGAGCCTTCATAACTCGGCGTTGGTGGATTAATACGCTCCGCATACGGATAGGAGGTTGCCGCCCCCGCGTACCCTCCTGTCGCTAGGTTCCACCGTGTAAAATCGATCCACAAGGGTTCGAGGTCTTCTCCGACAGCATCCACCATCGCTTGCAGAGAATCGGGCTGTCTTTCTTGCTCTTCTTGTATTTCAACCAAGAGTTCCACACCACGATTCTCGTATAAAAAGGCAAACCACAACGCCGTTCCATATGAAAAAGCGGTAACCATTCCCGCTGGCGGTCTGAATAAAGATCGCTCAGGATCATCGAGATAAGCGGAACAAAAACCGTAAAAATCATAGGGTTGTGGGTCAAAATAATACTCTGCCCACACGGCCATTCCCTCGGACAGCCATGAATCTTGTGCTCCTCGATACGCCGACTGTACAGCGTGAAAGTATTCGTGACTGACCAAAACACGAACCGCTTCTTCCGTAGAGGGATAACCGTATCCGACAAAGTCATTCTCCATCACCATATATCCAACGCATCGGTGATCGATGCAATCATCGATGCCAAACATACCATCAGCGGAACCGCCAAAGTCGACCAAATAAAAGTCAAAGGCCTCCGTACCACCCAGTACGACACCCAATTCTGATTCAGGAAGTGGCTCCAAGAACCCGGCATCCCGATACACTTCGAACGCTTCCTCGGCCGTTTGTGCAACCATTTCTACAAAATCAGGAACACCAGACGCATCCTCGTCTTCCAGCCGCGTTTGATTGGGGCCATCCACGCTAAAGTGTACGCGAAAGTGATCGCTATCGTACGAGGAAAGCACATCGCTCGAATCAAAGGAAAAGAGACCCCCCTCGTCTGGGCGCTCAGCAAAAACAGTCGCCGTCAGAAAAAATATCAAGGGATGCCTCCCTTGTGCAGTACAACTGAAGCGCGAACCGAACCAAGCCGATCGTTTTCTTTACCTGTACTCTTGAGTTTGTTTACGCAAATGGATATTCGCAATAAGAAAACCATCGGTCATTTCCTTCACAATTTTTAAACATCTATCACATAGCGATCTGAAACTATATATCGTACAATGAAAACTCTCGGTATTTTGGAAACGAAATGATATCGCTGTTAATACATTTTTCACACGCCCAGCCCTGGGCTTTCTTTGATGAGCAATCTGTTCTGATCGAAGATACCATCGTTCGCGCATCCAATCGGGTTATTCTACCCTGCGAGGCACCGTTTGATAGCACCCCTCTTTCCGGAAACTGGTGTATTCTTCAAACCCAAACAGCGGAGGAAGCGATTCACTTTGCACAAACCTACCACGCTGCCTTTGATACTTGGCCCGATTTATGGCTGCCGAAAAATACGCACACCTTCAATGACCCGCTTTTTGATGGACAATGGTATCTCGACTATCTTCAAATCGAAGAGCTCTTTGAGCAAAGCATGGGTAATTCAAGCATAAAAATCGCCGTTATAGACTCTGGGATCGACATATAT
>JAYYRF010000058.1:0-11395 GCA_036127535.1 Myxococcota bacterium
AAAGAAGCGTTGCAATTTCCATTGTTTGAAGAGGGAATACCGTATAAAATCAATGTATTCCACTGAGACGGACGATGATGAAGCAAAGCCACGAGGATAGTCACCAAACCAAGGGTTTAATCCGATTGACAATGGCGTGTAACGAGCGCTGTCCGTTTTGCAACGTTCCGATGGAAGCCTATCAAAAGCTTACACCCTCCCAAGACGAAGTCGACATACAGCTCCAGCGCTTTATCGACTCCGGAGAGCAAACCCTAACCATATCCGGTGGCGAGCCGACACTGTTGCGAAAACGTCTGCTCCGGTTAATCCAAAGAGCAAAATCGGCTGGGATTCCCATTGTGGAACTACAGAGCAACGCGATATTGATCGATTCGGAGTATGCGCAAGAATTGAAAAGCGCGGGCTTGACAAGCGCGTTCATTTCCTTGTTGAGTGATCTTCCCAGTATCCATGATGAATTGGCCGGTTTGAATGGAGCATTTGAGCGGTGTGTTCGTGGGATTCGCGCTCTTATCGACCAAGGCATACGCGTGACGTTAAATCCGGTCATCGCCAAACAGAGTCAGTCACGCATTGTGCAATACTTGCATTTTGTGCATCATACCTTTCCGGAGATTCAAGCGATATCTTTGTCTGCGGTTCAGCCGCATGGACGAGCGAAAGACAATCACAATCTCATGCCCGAATACGATCGATTGGCCGAGTCGGTTCCCAAGGCGATTGAAACCGCCAAATCATTGGGGATTAAACTACTCAATCCGTATTGCGGATTACCGATATGCATCGGTTGGACATCGCAAACGGAGCACTGTGTTGAATTGATTGAGGCCGAAGCCGGAGGGGAACAAAAGCCGAATATTTTAAATCGGGGGAACAAGTCCAAGGGAAATCCCTGTCAGTGGTGTGTATATCGAACGAGCTGTGGAGGCGCTTGGCATGCGTACTGGGAGCATCGCTCCGGCAAAGGTATCGAAGCGCCTGTTCGAATGGTTCCTCCGTGGATTTCCGTGAGCGATAATGCGTATCAAAGCGTTCGGATTGCACGCGACATTCAGGCTTGTTCGAAGATGGATACGTGTTCGGTACCCTCATTGTGGATCGTGGTGAGTGAGATACAATTATCCGATTGGTCTTTGCTACAAAAAATGCGCTTCTCCGATCTCGTTTGGAGATTTGATCCTTCCGGAATGGCTACCAATCTACAGAGGTTCCGCGAAAAGATACGGACGATGAAGAGTTTGCGCAAACGATTGATGCTTTATGACCAACGTCTCCATATTCTCTGTTCCACCACAAAAGGAAGTCTGATGGATCGACAGACGCTTTCTCAGGTTGTTGAACGATTGAACATTAACCTAAAGATAGCGGATACTCTCCCCGAATCAATGGAGTATTGAACGCAGCTTGCGTTCCGCTCAGCGCTTAATTTTATCGAACAATCGAAAACCGCGGTGAACCTCGAGCAGGTCGATATCTTCTTTCAGGAGAACGGGTAAAATTTTTCGATTCATCTCCGCTACCGATTGTCCTTGTAGACCTCTTAGGATTAGATGCTCGTCTTTGATCGATAGTTGAACGTCATCAAATTGATCTTGCAGTTCCTTGAGCGGTAAATCACCGCGATACGCGATGCGAACCACCGACGTTTTCCCCGTGAGCTTTGACAAACTCCCATGCTCCGTACAGCGTCCTTTCTTCATAAACACGACATAATCGCATACTTCTTCCAATTCAGAGAGAATATGAGAGCTAATGAGAAGCGTGCTATCTTTTGGCTTTTTAAAAAAGACCTCTCGCAGTCGGGCTGTTTGATGGGGATCCAGACCTGCAGTGGGTTCATCGAGTAGAATTAATTCTGGATTTCCCAATAGGGCTTGTGCTACGCATACCCGTCTTCGCATACCGTGAGACAATTGATCGATGTGCGCGGTGCGGCGTTCGTGTAAATCGACGGCTTGAAGAACCCGATCGGTCTCTTGCAAAGCGCGCGTTTTGGACATCCCTTGCAGTCGAGCGAGATATAAGAGTATATCATGGATGGGCGTATCGAGATGAAGTTCGGAGTCTTGGGGGAGCAGTGCGACCCGTCCCTGGTGGCGTTTGATATCGAAAGGGCCGTCGCCCAAAATATCGATTTCTCCTCCATCGAAGGGTAAGTACCCCCCAATAATACTGTAAAGAGTGGTCTTTCCCGCTCCGTTGGCACCAATAATTCCACATATTGACCCGCGAGGGACGGAAAAGGATAGGTTATCGAGTGCGGTGTGATTTCCGTAGGACTTCGATACGCCGCGTAGGTGGATGGCATGCGTCATGTTCCCCTCCGATTGAGAACGGAATACCCCAAGAGAATCGCGCTTACGCCCAAGGATAGGAGCATCAGAAGAGACGGCCCATACAAAATCCAATTCGGGTACCAAAGTATCAGCTTGTGTCCTTGGGGAAAGAGGGGAAGAAGGGTCGCGGACAAAAGTGGAAATTCTCGGTACAGATCATACTTCAGCAATGCGGACAAGAAGATGCTGCAAAATACGGTCAGCAAGGACAGCGCTCGGCCTATATTAATGGATTTGATGCTCAAAGAAAAACACAGCGTAAATCCGAGAAAGCTAAAGCAATAACACCATACGCGTATTCCAATCACAAAAAGCCAGTACAAATTCGATAGAATGTCAAAGTTGTATAGTGAAAAAGCACCGACGGCAATGGTCGAAAAGCCGGCGATTAAAATTCCCAAGAGCATAAAGAGGGATTGACTCAAGCACTTCCCCAAAACCCAGTTGGCTCTCGAAATTCGAATCAGCGTGTACCGCGCCGTTCCGGTGACCAACTCTTTGGAGAAACTGTCAGCGGATAAATAGGCCGTAATAAACGGGACGGCGCCGTATGCTATCCAACCAAAGAGAATAATCATGACGGGGATGTGTAAGATTTCTTGGGCTACATCGAGGTCACCGATAAAGAATCCGAGTGTCCTTTGGAAAGAGGTGGTTTGTAGAAGTTCTTGGAGCATAACACCCGTGTGCTTTCCGCGGGGAACCTGCAGTTCATCCGCTAGATTTTGTTCTGCAAAATCGATTCCTGAAATAAAAAAACCGGCGGTGACCAAAGAGCCCAGTAAGTAAATCAGTAAAAGGACAAGTGCCTTTCGCGAACGGATGGAAATGCGAAAGTCGTGCAGTGCGACCAATGCAATTTCACGGAACATCTTCACGTTTCGCTTCTTCCATTAAAAATTCCAAATCGACATGATTAAAGATGCTCTTCGCTTCTTCATCGACACTTGCGTTGCCGACCAGCGTATCCATATCTTGTTGTGATTCGTACAAAACACCGCTAATTTTGTGTGTTAGGCCAAGGACTTCCTGACTTTCCGGAGTATCACCGGACATTTGTAGCTCCATAACATACAGCATGTCCTCAGCATAAAGAGCCAAGTCACTGTTCAACTGATCGATGATCTCATCCATTGCGCCGATTTCTTCATCATCGAAGCCCGCCTGGTCGATGAGTGCCACCCGCGATTGTTCCGCTCGAATTCGCTGGGTGTCAAGCATCGTTTGTATCCCGCGTTCCATTTGCTCTTCTCGGCGTTGTTCCTCTTCCGGAGAAGGAGGGGGCGGTTCGGAAGGAGCGGTGATCACATCGTCTTTGGCTGTAGAGGTGGGGGGCGGTTTTTGCTTGGGAGACGGCGTTTTATTTTTGGGGCGGGCAGATCGGTCTAAATTATCTGAAATCAAGGGGATGTAGGCGCCCTGTTTTTTGGCTTGGGGTCGCTGTGCGAGTAGATCCCGCAGTCTTTGTTGCTCATCGTAGCTCTTTTTCAACGTGTGGTTTGGATAGATACCACCTATGAGATAGCCTACAACAATCCCGACAAAGATCCATGCAATGTGTTTCATACTTCTCACCTTTGGTATCGACATAGACACACATAAGGCGCAGTTCAACACCTCATCTCTTTTCGCTGCTCTATTTTTCCGTACTTAATCGAACCGTCTCGGAGAGGTCTTGGGCCTCTACAAACCATTCCTTTTTGGTTTCGGTGTGTCGTGCGGCCGCCAAAAGACTGATTTGAATTTCCTCTGTCGTGTCGTTTCCGAGAACACGGGTTCCGTTGTGCATATAGTGGATGCGTTTGACCGTTTCGGATTCGCGAAGACGGATTCTGTGGGATGGCTTTCGCATCCTCGCAGCCTGTTTTGGCCGCTCTAGCGGGATGGTTGCTTCTCCTTCGAAGAGCTTGGTCAATTGGTCAGTACACTCTGCCAGTGTACACTCCGTTGATCCGCGCAGTAGAAATTGCATGCTAATGTGAGACCATACATGTGGATGCGCATCCTTGGGCAATTGTTCGAAGAGATGATTGTTGAGCACTTGTCGTTTCGATAAATAGATCTCGATTTCCGTCGACCAATAGATATCCTTCATCTCCTCGCCAAAGCGTTTATTGGTTTTGTCCCAGTAGTTGGTGATTTGAAGGGCTTTCTTTTGGCTCTTGTTCCATTGTTTTTGGGACTGTCCGGCCATATTAATGGATAGATGTTGATAGCAGTTATAGGCAAACTTTCCGCTTCGAGAACACAATTCTGCTGACTCTCCGTATCGGTCGGGTCTTTTTTGGAGTCTGCGCTCTGCAACGTTAAAAAAGCATTCGTATTGCCACACTTTCGATGACACGCGCAGGCACTCTGAAATCGCATCGTCGAGGCTTCCGGCTTCGACCGCTCTTTGTTCTCTGCAGTGTGACTCGCTTTCTCCTGGACGGCAGGAGGCCGAACTGGGGGCTATGTCCTTGCGGGTTGGTGTTGAAGCTTTGGGGTTGTTGTGTGGTGCCTTGGCGGTATTTGGGTTTTCCTCAAATAAATGTGGTCGCTGGGCAAGTGTGCGGCAGCGTTCCTTGACGATCTGACTTTGGGTCTTTTTGCATTTTTCGCGAAAACTGTCCGGGTTGCTAATCAAATCACTGAGTTCAGCAATCTCTGCCTCTGCATTTGATTGGGGGGTATCGGCTTCTTGACACCCCAAGAGTCCCGTTAGCGTGAGTGTAATGTAATACATGGACGGCACACATCCTCGATAGAAGTCATCTATAATCTATAGCTTAATTGTTCGTGTGATTCGTCTTTTTCGAATTCTTTCTCCTATAGATTTTGCAAAAAAAACGGTACAAATCCCTTTATTCAACGTCTGAGGGAATGGGCTATGCTATACTTCATCCATCCACTTGGGGTTTATTATGCTCTCTTTGTTCCTGTCTACGTTCCTTGCCTTTGCTGACCAGAATCCACCCGGAACGATTTTGGAAAATGCAATTTTGGTGGATGTACCACCGCAAGGTTTTGCATCCTTGGAACAAGTTGTCCCCAGTCTGATTCCCTCTCCGATTGAGGTTCCCGAATTTTCAGAAGAGGGAAGTGCTTGTTTCATTGGTGGTTATCGCTACAAGTTCTTGCTAAAAAGAGCGGAGGCCAATCTCAATGTGACCAATATAGATTTGACGGTTCAAAACGGTTATTTGGATCTCAACTTGGACTTAGAAGTGTCTTTGAACAGCATCTTCGATCCATTTCGCTTCAACTACTATTTGGCCTGCGTAAAGTACAAGTGCGATGGATACGTCGATCCCTTTAGTGCCGGTATCACCAGTCCTCTCTACATCGAACTTATCGATACGGATGGAGACGGCATCAAAGAGGCGGACGTTAGTTTTGGAGAAGATCTACAGATCGATTACGACTTGACCGGTGATCACATTCATCTCGATGCTGCACCGGGCGGGTCTTGTCCGATAGATGGTTTGGAAAGTGTCTTTCAGTTTTTTGGTGGCTCTTTATATGAGTTGGTCTTGGATTCCATTGGTTTAGAAAGCATCATTCAAGATGCATTACCCGAACTCGAAACAACCATCGAAGATGCAATCGCACAGGCGAGTATCGATGAAAGCGTCGATTTGGGGGGAGCAACGCTAAACATACAAATTCGTCCCAGTGAGATTCAACTGCAAGAAGAAGGGATGAGAATGGCGTTGGACGCTTCTGCATCGGCGGATTTGAGCGAGTGCGTTCAATCCTATGACCCCGGCGGGTCAAAACACACCGATAATTCTTCGATTTCGCTCACGGAGTTTCCCACAGGCTATGATTTCGGTGCGGTTGCCAGCGATGACTTTATCAATCAGGCACTGTATGCCGTGTGGTCCTCGGGACTGATTTGTCAGCAGATAGACGATAGCGTCTTCGCCTTGGACACCTCCATTTTGAATCTGTTGAGTGGAGATGCATTCAAGGAATTATTTCCGGAAAGCCAAGCGATGGTTTTAGAACTCAATCCCAAGGTACCGCCCGAATTAAACATGGAAACCGATGCCGACCTCGCGGTCGATCTCGAAGACTTAGGTTTGGACTTCTATGCAGACGTCGATTTTCGTATGGCGAGGGCTCTTTCCGTCGATATGGATACGGATGTTGGCGTTGGTCTTGGCTTAGATCCTGCGACCGGCGCCCTGGATCTCAGTATTGATTTGGATCCGGCGCGTGTTGATGCAGCCGTCAGTTTCAACGAGTTTGTTCCGGACAGCAACAGCTTGATCGAAGAGAGTTTTACGGCTCAACTCGATACCATTTTGGGGTTCATCAATATAGAAGGTCTATTGGGCGATCTCGACTTCAGTATTCCCGCTTTTAGTGATGGAGAGGAACCGGTTGGATTACAAGGCTTTACCGTCCTTTCCAGCGGTGGAAACAACGAAGATTTGGGCATGTATTCAACCATTGGTCCAGTGGAGTATGCGGGATGCGCTTCCGAAGAGGGTTCAGAAGAGGGCTGCGGGGCTGGTTGTGGTGGCGGCGGTTGCGCAACGAGCGGACGTTCGGGGGGGCGACAGCTTCTGCTTTGGTTTGTGTTGGCGTTGGGGGTCTTGCGGCGCCGATCCGAGTAGTCTCAAAAAGGACCGAATTCAATGCGAACAACACCCGCTCCACTTTGCTCGTTGTTCGACCCGATCAGCAAATCTTCATACCCATCTCCGTCAATGTCGCCTATATTTTGCACCAGGGAGCCCAGTCGCGAATTGTTTGCGCCAAGAAAGACGCGGCTCGCTTGATTCGCAGAGAAGAGGACTTCCTTCTGCGTGTTGCTATATCCGAGTAAATCTTGGTAGGGGAATAAGGCAACCATACCTTGGCCATTGTAAAATTGGCTACCAATGGCAACGTAATCCTGAATAAAATCGACACTAACGGCACTAAAATCTGTATTGCCTTGAGACGTGAAAATCATACTGGCGTAATCCGCTCCGTCAAAGCTGCTATACAGATCTAGGAGGTCACCAAAGGAGCTTCCCTGACCCAATTCAAATTCTGCGATGGCTTTTAAATCATATAGATACAATCTCTGTGGCGTTGTGTCAGCGGCGAGGGCAAGCAGTTCAGGTATACCATCAGCGGTTACATCCCCCGAAAAGAGTTCACTGCCAAGCCCTTCGCTCGTTTGGAGAGAGGTGATGTGGAAGTCCGCATCTTGGGATGTGAGGGATTGGGTGTTGGGTATCGGCCCTTTAAATAGGTGAATTTGACCATTTCCCTGGCGATAGGAAGAGAGAATCAGATCATCACTTCCGTTACCGTCTGCATCTATAATTTGGATCGTATTGCCCAATTTAGACAACGGCTCTCCTGATACGGACGTGTATGCCATACCACCGTTGTTTTGGTAGGCATCGTTGAGGACTTCTTGACCATTCAGGGTGCTTAATCCGTCAAAAATGATGAATGCCGCCCCGCTGCCGCTGTTTGCATCAGGGGTTCCGATGATTACATCGAGAGACCCATCTCCCGTGAGATCCCCAACATTGATATCGGCGGTGATTGCCCCTTGCTGAGACAAATCCAGGTATGCGTCGTAGGATACGGATCCATCGTGTAGGACGTGCGATGTGGTATTGGGGTTGTGAAAGAAGTAAACACCGCGTGTCGTTCCCATCGCTTGCGATACGAGCAAGTCTTCGATACCATCCTCATTGAGGTCTTCGCCAAACCACAAGCTCTCTCCAAGGCTTTGTACTTGTGCGCCATCATCGGTTGTTACAGACAAGGTTGCATCGCTGATCGATGTACTGTTCAGCAGATCGGTAAAGAGGTAGAGCCCGCCAACACCGGCTTGGTTACTCGTGGTGTTTTTGAGTTGGGGACAACCCAGGGCGATGTGGTTCTGACCCTGTAAAGATCCGACAAAGGCGCGATCTGCGAAACGGTTCTTCGAACCTCCCGGCAGTTCAAATGCCGCTGCCGTTTCGGTGTAGCAAATCGTCATGTCGTTGCAGTCGTTATCGAAGTATGTATCAAAGCAATCTTCATCCGCAGCGGGATGGATAGAAGCGTTTTCATCATCGCAGTCTTCTATATCCGCGTAGAATCCATCCCCATCCGAGTCGTAACGAGCTCCACAATCACTGCAGTCGGTTCCCATCGCGCATACGGAGTCGTCTTCACACAGAGCATTTTTAGCGAGGGAGCAGGTATTGCTACACAGACCATCGGTGAAATCGCTTCCATCGCAATCTTGATCGATCCCGTCGTTGTCAATATCGATCCCCCCGGGCAAAATGAGAGGGTTGGAATCATCGCAATCAACATATCCGACGAGTGTCGTGTCTACAGGGACTCCCCCCGCATCATAATACCCGTCCCCGTCAGCATCTCGTCGGAAGCCACAATCCGTGCAGTCGCTTCCGAAATCACAAACGGAATATTCCGCATTGGCACCGCCATCGTCGCAATACCCATCCATGCTGAAGGTACAGGTTTCTGTGCATAGAGCATTAAAGTCGAGGCCGTCACAGTTCTGATCGATCCCGTCTTCGTCTATCTCCGTCGCATCAGGGCCAATACTGGGGGTTGTATCATCACAGTCACCTCCACCATATATCATCAGGCTTCCGACCCAGGTGTTTGGGTTCAGATCGCATTCCACATAAAAGTCTCCATCGTCGTCGGTCTCTTCCGAGGGAGCCGAAGATGGATCGTAGCTCGGGTGGTTACAATCGTTGAAGATGCCGTCACATATTTCCATCGCGTTTGGATATACGGTTGGGTCGCTATCGTTACAGTCGCTGAGCCCATCGTACCCATCTCCATCGGCATCGATATTGTCAATGATCCCATCGCAGTTGTTATCCAATCCATCTTCGATATCGATGGCATCGGGATGGATAGCCGCGTCGGTATCATCGCAGTCGGTACCTGCTGTGATTGGTGACGAAGCTTGCATATCACCAAATCCGTCTCCGTCTTGGTCACGCATACATGCGCCGAGACTGGCCTCTTCGTGTGCACTTTGGGGATGGGTGCTTGGATCAGCATCGTCGCAATCACTTCCCACGCCATATCCGTCTCCGTCTCCGTCCGCTCCAAAACTCATCAAATTGTCGATGGTGCCATCACAGTTGTTGTCGATACCATCATAGAGTTCGAAAGAGTCGGGATGTACATTTTCGTTTTCATCATCACAGTCGAGATAGGCGGTATAGAGCGGGTTGTTCGGGGGATAGGAGCCCCCATCAAAATAACCGTCACCATCGGCGTCTTGTCGGGCGCCACAGTCTTCACAATCTGCTCCGAAGGAGCACATATTGGACGTAGCATTTCCACCGCCATCGTCACACTCCCCGTCACCACCAAAGATACAGTCGTTGGAGCACAACGGCCCCGGTAAGTTGGTTTCGCAATTGCTCTTGATGGATCCTGGATATACATCTTCCCACCAATCATTACAGTCCGAGCCTGCATCGAATCCGTCAGGGGGGTGATCTGAACCGAATCCATCACCATCTTTATCCATCATGCATTCGTGCTCTTGGGCTTCCTGCGCGGAACCCGGGAAGGTTTCAGCGTCGTGATCGTCGCAGTCTGTTCCCGCATCAAATCCGCTTCGCGAACGGTTAGAGCCATATTGATCGCCATCCAGATCCAGTGCGCAAAGAGAGAAGGCGCCCAATTCATTGGCAACAGAACCTTTATATACGGTCGAGAGTCCGTCGTGACAGTCTTCTCCGGGTATGTATCCGAGAGGAGGGAATTCGGAGGCTTGGCCGTCTGCATCTTGATCAAGCGTGCAAATGCGATTGTTGTTGCTGACCGAAGGTATAATCGAAGAATTTTGGTCGTCACAATCGGAACCGGTTTCAATCGTGTATTCTGAAGCCGTGCATTCATATTCAAAAAGTAAGCCTTCAGGTATCTCAGACGTTGGACTGAGTTCGCCTGAACGGGCAATGTCTGTTCCATACTTTGTTACGATATACTGTATGCCCTGGTTGTGCGGTGCTTGGGTAAAGGTGAAACTTGCGGTTCCTTCCGGTACGCAAAAGTTCGTTCGGGTCAGCGGTCCGTCGAGATGGGTGAATCGAGTGCTCAGTTGGGCGTTGTGATAGAGATCGATATACGCCCCATTCCAGCCATCTTCGTACAAATCCCTCAGCTGAATGGTAAAGCAGCAACCATTGGGGAGCGGGGCTCCGAATCCATCCTCATCCGCGTCTTCCATACAACGTTCTGCATTTTCTTCATTCTCTGCGGCGTTTGGATGTGTGAAATAACCGTCCGGAATCGGGGTGCCATCCGCGTTTGTGTATCCCTTGAGCGTAGAGGGAGAGTCATTACAATCTCGTCCCCGTTCGCTATAGCCTTCCGGTGGTTCGCATGCGGAAAGGGTGTCCTCATCTCCTCCGTAGCCATCGCCATCTCGATCGAAGTAGAAGATCGTCGTGGCGTCCTCATCGACCTCTCCGTTACAGTTGTTGTCGACTCCGTCGCATAATTCCGATGCATCGGGATAGATATTGGGGTCATCGTCGTTACAGTCTTCCCCCGATGTATAATTGGGGTCTTCGGTAACGGCGCCAAATCCGTCGCCGTCATTGTCTTTGATGGGCGCGCTATACCCCCTTTCTATTTCCCAGTCGCTCACCCAGCATCCGATTAACCATATAAACATATTGATATCCTTACCATTGGCTTTGATAGCCGAAGTGAAAACCGCGGCGGGACAAGAAGGCTTGGCTACCATAACCGATACTGAGAGCCAACCCGCCGTATCCGATGGCATATCGTAGATTGGCATCTTGTTGTTTCGCCTGCGCTTCGCTCAGAAGAATTGTTTGTGCGTCGAGGTCTTTCATGAGCCGGCGGTCGATGGCGAAGGCAGAGTATAAAAAATATCCTGATATGAGCGTTCCAATGCTGGAAACGAACAGCGGCTGGGTGGGGATGGCTTTGTGCGGTCGCTTTCCCTGTTTGAGCAAGTTCGCATAGCTTTTCGCTTGTCCCACTTCGGGGATGGGTACAGACAGTTGTGTCTCAGCGACGAGGACGGTTTGGTTGTCATAGGTTTC
>JAYYRF010000059.1:0-6036 GCA_036127535.1 Myxococcota bacterium
CGATGTCGTCAATATACCCAAGGAATCTGATCAGCGAACCATGGCGTCCGAACTCTCCGCCCTCAAAGGCAGAGAACTACTAAAAGAAGAGGATTATTCAGATGAGGAAATTGATGCGATCGTCGATGCAATCCGAACCTGCAGTTGGTCTAAGGGTTTGAAGGCCACCTCTAAAATTGGCGAGGTTCTCCAAGATGCCGACCGCTTGGATGCCATTGGAGCCATTGGTGTGATGCGAAACATCGCCTGTGCCCAGGCCATGACTACGCGTGGGAGTTCTGGTCAATTCTATCATCCGGACGATCCCTTTGGCAAGGATCGAGAAGAGCTCGACGATAAACGATATGCTATCGATCACTTTTCGATTAAACTCCTCAAGCTTACGCAATCCATGAATACAGAAGTAGCAAAAAAAGAAGCCCAGCGCCGCCATCGTTTCATGCTGCAGTTTCTGTTCGAGCTAGCGCAAGAGATCTGACACACCGTCTTCGAAGGAGCGGGGAAGAATACCCGTCAAGTCTTTCACGATAGATGCATCAAAGACCTCATCCTCATCGATGACCTCTAACAAACTCTCGTCAAAATCGGATCGAAACCGAGAAAGCCATATAAAAATCGGTTTGGGTATGGGTACAAGTCGTCGACGCTGATGCATTTTCTTGGAGAGAATCGAGACAATTTCACGCATGGAATACGCTTTGCATCCTACGACATCTAATTCTTGCCCGGACAAACCACTCTCCAAAAGCCTTAAGCCAACCTCCGAGAAGTCGTCAACGTGAACGGGTTGACGCATGTAATCACCTGAACCCACCAAAGGAACAACCGGGGACCAGCGGATTACGTTCACCAACGTTTGGAAACTCTCTTTGTGCCTTGGTCGATGAGAGATTAAGTCTGGTCCATACGGAGCGCTGGGGCGCAAAATCGCATAGGGTAGACCCGAACGGCGCAGAGCGTCTTCATCTTCTTGCCGGGATCGAACATAAGGAACATCTGCACTCCAGTGCACGGCCGTGCTCGAACCGTATAAAACGGGTTTTTGCAATTCCAAAACGGCATCCATCATCTTCCGATTGATTTCATATGCTCTTTGGGCTGCGGTCTCATCGGCTTTGGGGGTTGCTTTGATCTTGGTAGCGAGATGCACGACAGCATCTACCTCCAGTGCACGAATTTTCCTTTGATCCCGCACGGACAAAAGATCGATACGAATGGGAGTGACCCCCGGTAAAGACAGCGGATTCGAGAAAAAACCGCCCCATACCCTGTGCCGTTTTTTTGCGGAAAGGCAAAAGTGTGCACCAACAAAACTCGAAGCTCCAGTAACCAAAAGACGCATTAGTACTCTTCCGAACGATATTGAATTACAACGGTCGAATTGTCATCGATCGAACCGGAATACTGAGCGAGTTGAACCAAACGTTCTGCGCAGAGTTGTGGATCCTCGTAACAATGCTTCCATATATGAAAAATATCGGTTGAACCTACAATTTCAGCAACCCCATCGCTCATCAACAAAATGAGATCTCCATCTTGTATCGCAAACTCTCGAAGACGGATTTGGGATTTAATATCCCCTTTCATACCCATAAAATACCGCAAACGACCACCACTCTCTCGCTCTTGGCTATATACGATAAATTCTCTATGCCGAAGCAGACCAATTTGAGAGTCACCAACGCTAAACGCGTAACCCTTTGCATCTTGTATCCACAATAGAACCATCGTACAAGCGCCCTTCCGGTTCGGGGTAGAACGAATTTTTTGATTGATGGCCACAACATGATCGATAAAATGCTTCTTCTCAATATCCACCGCTTTCGAGAAAAATTGCTCGAACGATTTACGAACCATTTCGGCTGCCCAGCCACCGTCTGGAACGGAACTGACACCGTCGCAGATGAGGGCAATGGCTCCATTTTTGCTCACAGGGCCATTCTCCGAGTGATAAATCGCATCGTCGTTATGCTGATGCGAAGCACCCTTGAGACTTGCACCTCCCGCATATACCCAACGCATTAATTTTTCCTTCTCGCCAGAACCAGCAAAGGAACCAAGAGAAAGAAAGGATGGGGTAGCATACTTCTTGTGGAACACCCACATCCCTCCACCATTTGCGACTCCTTTGTGCCCTCTACCTCTTCTCCGTCGGGTGACGTCTCTTCAATCGGTTCTGGAATGACGGTCGCCGTTAGGGGAATAATCTTTGTAGGTTGTGCTGGATCGTTACTCGTAATCTCTAACTCCGCTTCAAAGACTCCCTCTGCGGCTCCCAAGAAGGAAATCATCGTCCCATCACTACCAGCGGGACGACTCAAGATCTCGCTGGGAAAAACTGAGAATTGACCCTCTCCACCGCGAATCGAGGCAGAACCCTCCAGATCCAAAAGACCTATATTGGCCAATGTAAGTTCTGCGTTGGCCAACTGCCCGGGATATAGCACACCAAAATCAATCGCTTCTGCATTGGCCAAGAGCGAGGGCAATGGGAAGGAAAGAGGCGATGCTGGAAAAGCGTGCATAAAGAGATCGTCCTCAGAACTCAACGGGATCGAAGTCGCATCCCACGCGTAGCACGGGGTCGTTACGAACAGATCTAAACACACTTCAAAGGTTGGAACAAAGTCCAAATTTAAGGAAGCCTCTAACTCGGCGTTATAGATCGCTTCTGTGTCAAAAGAATCGGCTCCAAGCGTCGGTAAAAAAGACGCTTTTTCGTCTTCTTGTACTATCATTTGCTCCTCAACGCTCCAGTGAGAACCTCGAAATTGCAAGCTGCAATTGGGCTGTATATTACCGTAAAAGTTAACGTCGACAATACCGAGTACGGTCGTACTGTAGTCAATGAGCGTATCACCCGCGGTTTGAGCCTCCAAAAAAAGCGTTTGTCCCAAGGCAAAGGGATCAAAGGTTAATTCGTCTAAAAATGCCGTAGAACGATTGGCGATTGGAGCTTCCCATGCATAGCCACTCACATCGAAGCGTATCGATACAACGGCATCCAAGGTCGTGTCCAATGCGATGTACCCATTTTCCGGCTCGCCCACCAGCGAAAGCTCTAAATCCGACGGCCACTCTAATATTCCCTCGCCCTTCATGTCTACGTCGGCACCACCATTGGCAAGAATCTCAATGCGAACACCCAAAACACCAGCACTAATCCACCCAGAGTCAAGCCTTAAGTCGCTAAACAAAGGGATTTGATCTGCGACGATTACATCTTGCGGCAAGGATTCGTGCGCGTCAGCAAAGCCAAACAGAAGAAAAAACAACGGCCACCTCTACAGCTATAACTTTCTTATGTAAAAGTATCGTTTTTCAGGGGAAAAGGGTATCTATTTTTAAGTCACGATCGTAAACATCCCACCGTTTGTCTTTCAAAACGGAGAGAATCTCCTTTGCATTGCCGGTTAAAACCCATCCCTTCCGTTGATTTTGTATTACGTTCTGTGCTGCTCGCTCCAAATCAAGTTGCGTGATGTTTTCTTCCCGTCGCTTCTTCTCTTTCCAGTCCGCAGACTGAAATCGTATCAAATTTCGTGCAACGTATCTGGTGTCCATCAAATTCATCCTCATATTCATCGTGCGAACCGATCCGATCTTTTGATACTCCCAATCTTGTATGTGTTTCAAATCCGACAAAACGCTTTCGATCGCCATCCGTACGGCGGGGATCTCTTCGATGGTCGTCATCAAGGAGATCTCTAAAAAGCCAAAGGATGCGTTCCCCCGAAGCCGAGAACCAACGGTGTAGCTTAAGCCTTCCTGCTCTCGAAGAACAGAGGATAGCCGGCTACCAAAACTGCCCCCTAAGATAAAATTCAGCTGCTCCAAAGCCAACCACTCAGGCATACTCAGTTTTGCGTGGGGTATGATCAAAGAAATTGCAGCTTGGTGTCCAGCATCGTAATTTAAAATCGATTGCGGCGGTATATGACTCGGTCGCGACTTCCGTTCGTATATATCTTCTTTTGCATCGCGCGCCTCGTTCCAAAACCGGTCGAATTGAGGTAACAAAGACTCGATATCAACATTCCCCACAATGACAAAACGAGGTTTGGCTTGGTTCTTCCACTCCGCATATGCACGAGAGAGATCGCATTTTCGGTACGATTTCGATACCACTGTCTTCTTGCGAACTCCATATACCAACAACTGGATCAATTCAAAGTGTAGCGAACGCACACTTCGGGTTGATGTCTGTACTTCCTTGCGATGCGTGTTCCATCCGGATCGGTTGGGGCTATGCAACGTATCTTTCAATAAACGCAGACCTTCACGCTCGTATCCTTCTAGTACAGAGATCTCAGCAACCGCCGATGTTTGATTCATCTGCAATAATGGTTCAGCTCCCAGTATCGCCAAACGATTCAACCACCATGCATCAGAGCGCCACCGAGGCCCTCTCTTCCAACCAGCCGCAGCGATCGCCAAGGCATTGGGTTCTGTGTTGTGCAACAAACCGGCATCGAAATCGATGTAGAATTGAACCAAGGGAAATCGGGTATCTCGGTAGTACCAAACAGGGTAGCCAAATCGGGTTTCGAAATATTCTGCCTTTGGATATTGAACCGGCTCAAGAGGCTCCATCGATGGAATCTGCGTTCGATCCGGCTGTGCGTATAACAACGAAAAAAAGAAAAGAGTCATCGCTCACCCAAGGAGATCGTCTTTGGAAACGAAGGCTGGTCGGGAGAGACGAATAAAAAGTAACCTTGCTCTTGTGAGAGCCATTCGCGCTGGAGAGAAATCAAATCTTTCTTGGATAGAGCAAGACGCTGCTGTAGCTCTTGCGCGACACAATCCGCCTCCCCCCGTCGCCGAAGGCATTGTAACAGAAGCTTTGCTCGTACATCCATGTACGAGAAAGAACGAACATACATTCCTCTTTGTCGCATTTGTGCATCCACAATACTTCGATTGGATATTTGAGCGATTTTCCGCATGCGACTCAACAAGAACGAATACATCTCCGAAGCCGAACCACCAACCAACCGCAGCATGAAATATCCACCAAAGCGGTTGTGTTCGACCCAGCCCTCTGCGGTATATCGTTCTTGATTAAGCCATCCCGTCTTAGAGTGAACCAAAACATCGAGCATCAGTTCAAAATCCAAGACGTGTCCGCTTTCTCGGTCGACCGTCGGCCAAAGGGCGTACAGAACATCTGTAGAGCCTTCAAACCAAAATTTGGTTTCTGTCTGCATGGTATATATCTGCTCTCTTTCCGTGGTTGCCGATGATTTTTCCTCGGTAGAAAACCAGTAGCGAACCCTATCCAAAACGGTCTGATCAACATCCCCCACAAGCACCAAAACCGCGCGTTGTGGTGTAAGTTTCTCATCGATAAACCGACAGATCTCATCCTTTTGAAAGAACTGAATCTCAAAAACATCCCCCAAAACGGATCGCCCCATTGGACCGTCGCGATAGACCACTTGCGGCAATATGGAATCCATAGCGTAAAAGGGATCGATCTGCTCCATCAAGAATTCTTGTATAACCACATCGACTTGATTCTCGATATCTTCACGTTTCAATCCTCCGCATAATCGAAACATTCGATCCGACTCTAAAAAAAGCAGTCTCTCTAGTCCTTCTACAGGAACAGAAGCCGTTAGAGAAAGATAGTCGAGCCCTGTCTTCGCATTGCTGGTTCCGCCCACTTCCTCCAAAAGAATATCATACCTTTGGTGTTGGAAATTTTCGGAGGTCTCAAACATCAAATGTTCGATCAGGTGAACCATTCCGCTTTTCTGTGAATCTCCATCGCCAACATCGTACTGCAAGAGTACATGAACCATATCGGTATTCGGTATAGAATGAACGTACACCTGCAGACCATTTTCAAGCACCGTCGACGTATTCGCAAGAGAAAGACGAGGAACGCCGAGTGCAATTTCGATAAAAATCAAAAGATAGAGCATGACGAGCATAATCCAGTGAGATAAGGATATGGCTCTATGTAACTCGGAGCGTTGAATGCGTGTCTATTTAGAAATGCTGAAAAAAGGTAAGGTCGAACAATTTAAT
>JAYYRF010000060.1:0-6762 GCA_036127535.1 Myxococcota bacterium
AATCCGGAGGCCGAGGAGGTTTGCGACGGTCTCGATAACAATTGCGACGGCGACATCGATGAAGGGGTGTTGAACACATATGCCATGGATATCGATGCCGATGGTTTTGGTGATCCGGACAATACCGTCGAAGCGTGTGCGGTTCCGGACGGTGGAACGGAAGACCAAAGCGATTGCGATGACTCTGACGCCGATATCAATCCGGAGGCTGATGAGGTATGCGACGGCGCCGACAACAACTGCGACGGTGAAATTGACGAAGGCGTCCTGATGGTCTTTTATGTCGATGCCGATGCCGACGCGTACGGTGATTCCTCGGTCACGATCGAAGCCTGTACGGTACCAGAGGGATACGTAGAAAATGCGGAGGACTGTGACGATACCAACCTTTCTATCTACCCACTGGCCGATGAAGTGTGCGATGGCATCGACAACAACTGCGATGAGGTCGTCGACGAGGATAGCGCCATCGATGCTCCCGTATGGTATCTCGACTTTGATGAGGACAGTTACGGAGACGCTGATGTGAGTATTCCCTCTTGTGAACAACCGACGGGCTATGTCAGCGACAACACCGATTGCGATGATGCTGACACCGAGCAGTATCCGGGTGCGGTAGAGTACTGTAACGGCGAAGACGACAACTGTGACGGAATCATCGATGAAAGTACGGCGCAGGACGTACCAACTTGGTATTTGGACGACGATGCGGATACCTACGGCGATATCTCCATCAACATGCTCTCTTGTGAGCAGCCGACGGGATATGTTAGCGACAACACGGACTGCGATGATACGGATGCAACGATTTACCCCGGTGCGAGTGAGATTTGGTACGATGGTACCGACTCCGACTGCAGCGGTGGAAGCGACTTCGATCAAGACGGCGATGGCTGGTTGTATGACGATCCCACGTCCGCAGATTGCGATGATACGGATGCAACGATTTACCCCGGTGCGAGTGAGATTTGGTACGATGGTACCGACTCCGACTGCAGTGGTGGAAGCGACTTTGACCAAGACGGCGATGGGTTTGATAGCTACATCGAAGCGGGTGGTGCAGACTGCGATGATACCGATATCACAATTTATTTGTGCGGTTCCGTTGCCAGCATGGCGATGGAAAGTTGTCAAACGATACTCGATGCGGATGCCGCGGCACCCAACGGCATTTACTGGATCGATCCCCAAATGGACGGAGATCCCTTTGAAGCCGAGTGCGATATGACATCCTATGGTGGTGGTTGGATGTTGGTGTTGAAAAATGCTCCCTATTATGACGATCCGTCGTGGGATACTCCCGACGGATACGAAACCGTTCACGACGATTACCACATCTCGCCCGCCTACGGTGAGGTGACAGACTTTTCGCACGTCATGCGAACCTTTGACAATGCCATTGGTGACGTGACGGCCTGCTGGCCCGGCATGAGTCTATATGATGTAATCCAAAACGATGTAGACTGTTCTCCGGCTCAGATCGGCAGTGAACCACACGCCTCCAATTTGAGTATTAACGCTTCCCGGTCTCACAATGGCTGTAGCGGAATCCGGACGCGGATCGGATACAATTTTCACACATGGGACGGTGGGGTGTCTGGCACTTGGCGCGGAATTGGACGCTATGGTTACAAAACCAACAATACCGTGTTCGGTACCAGTTGCGTCTTCGCCGAGCGGGCATGGCCCTCGTCTCACAATTCCAGTGGAGATCTGTACATCCGCTAGCGAGAGCGCCGTTTGTGATGCGTTCTCGGTATCAGTGCCGTCTGTTTACAGAAAGGTATAGATGAAGGGGAGGACAGGACTGCTTTCGGCGAAAAACAAGACCGATATCAGTCCGATGATAATCACGATAACCGGCACGCCGATGGTCAATACCGCCAAAGCCAATCCAATGATCAAAAGGGGGGAGGGCTTGGACGCGTTGGATTCTGTTTGGGGTTGGTTGCGCTCGCTATCGTCACTCATTACTTTTCTCCGGCTGTTTGTATCGCAGTACAATAACGTATTATCATTTTTTTGCGATACATTACTCCGGGGGGAAGTAATTGTAGGGATCGCAAGTGTACGTACCCCCGACTTCGTCACGACCATCGTGGCATTCTGTTACGCCGTCTCCGATGGTTGCGCAGCCGTTGAACATCCCGCCATAGTTTCCATCCCCACAGTAGATGTGGTCTAGACCCCAGCTTTGACAATTGTTGCAACTGCCAGGGAAAAAACTACAGCCTGTTCCGATGCTTCCGCTGATGTTTCCGCCGGCCACCAGTTTGATTCCGTGCAAGGAGAGCGACCAAGCGTTCTCTTGTGGTTTTTGACCGCGAACGTAGAAGATTTTCGTGCAACCGCTCAATTCGACATTGCACACTTCAACCGATTTTTCGGAACCGGTTTCCAATTCGTACATCACCATATCTATGTAGACGTATGCGCCATTCCAACCGTCGCCTCCAGAGTCCGTCATGGTGAGCGTGAGGCAATAAGGCGCTTCTTGGTGGACTTCGGGACAGGCGCAACCACAGTAGTTCGCGATGGTTTGTCCTTGCAGAGAACTGTCAATCCACTCAAGATCGGTTGAGCAACTCATGGTTGGTCCATCCAGCGCATCGTCACAGCTCGTAATGCCTTCGTTGGCAAAACCCGCAGAGAGATTGACGAAGGAGTCGTCATTGGTGCATTCTGGCCCATCCCTGCCATCGCAATTTTGATCGATACCATCGACCAAATCGTCGCTTGCTCCCAAATAAACGGTGGCGTCCTCATCGTTGCAATCGCCGTCGTTTTCGCTTTGCCCGTCGCCATCGTCGTCAATGGCGTCGCCGGGATCGGATTCTTCTACTTCTTCTGCATCGGAATCTTCTGTGTCCGAAGTGTCTGCATCCGAAACATTTACATCAGAATCTTCAAGCACGGTGTCTTCTGGACACGGCTCGGCATTTTGTTTCTCACTTTCGGAGCAAGCCGAAAATCCAAAAGCGAGAGCGGCCATCAGAAAGGAGGTTTTTACGGTCAATTTCATTGGGAATATCCGGTTTAAAATTTACAAGGTACGGGTTTGAGAAGCAACACTCGAATGGCTTGCCGGTTCGAAGCCGCAGGCCATCGGGGTTACCGCAAATAAAGTTAATAGGTTGTGAATTCGTGACTGATGCTTTGGTCAAACGGAGCGTCGAAATGAAGTTCCAAGGTATAATCTCCGGGTGCAATCCGGCCGATGTAGACGGGCTGAAAATCGGTTCTGGTTGCATCTACGGTGTGCTCGCGGCCACCCGCGAAGCAGTTGGAGAGCAAATCCATTGTGGAGGAACCGGTCAGCATTCCTCCACGTACGATGCAGTTGGTACTGAGGTTGAAGCTGATATCGTTGCCGCAAGGGTTGTACAGTAAGCCGTCCGCGTACAGTACTTCCTCGGCATCGCAGTTGGTACAGATTCCGTACATGGTTCGAACCTCTACTTGCAGAATGAGGTCGTCTGTCGTGCAATCCGTTCGGAGCTCCGGTATCTCTTCGGTTTCCTCCACATCGGTGTCTTCGGTCTCTTCCGTTTCGGTGTCTTCAATTTCGGTATCCTCGGTGTCCTCGGTGTTTTCCTCGACATCGGTGTCTTCGGTATCCTCGGTGTCGGTGTTTATATTGTCGAGGTCTTCGGTATCGGTCTCGTCGTTACAAATGTCTACATCGGCGTCGGCTTCTTCCTTGCTCTCAGAGCAGGCGGTCAATCCGATGCTAAGGGAGGCCAAAATAAAGGAAGGTACAATCATTGCTTTCATGAGGATTCTCCAGTTTACTTTACCAAAACGTATCATGAAATTCCAAAGGCAACAACTGTATTTCCATAATGGTATTACCTTTCCCGATGGAGACGATTGTGTTGCTCTTAAACGAAGTTACTCGGGTGGAATATAATTGTAGGGCACACAAGTAAAGCGGCCACCAGGGATTTCATCTCGGCCATCGGTGCATTCCGCCCATCCATTGCCGACAGTGGCGCATCCGCCGAACATGCCGCTGAAGTTGCCTTCTCCGCAAAACATTCGTTCGGGTCCGATACTTTGGCAGGTCTCACAGGTATTGGGCAAGGGAGTGCAGCCTTGTCCGATTCTCCGATCTTCGTTTTCGCTTGAACCCACAACGTAGTCGCCGTAAGTGATCTCCCAAGCGTTTTCTTCGGGTTTTTCTCCCTCGTTATAGGCAACCCGGGTGCAGCCGTCAATCTCAAAGTAACAAACTTCGTAGGATTTTTCGGAGCCGCTTTCCATTGTGTAGGTAACCATGTCGATGTATAAGGAACCGCCATTCCATCCATCTCCGCCACTGTCGGTCATGGTCAGCGTGACACAGTACGGTGGCTCTTGTCCCAAAGTGGGGCATTGACATCCACAATAATCGAGCAGCGTCAATCCCGTGGGATCGTCTCCGTCTCCGTAATACGGGGAGACCCACTCAATGGAAACCCAGTACAGGGGGGTACCGCAGTCTATCCAGTCAAGCTCTTCAAAGATGTTGTCACAGCCGGTGATTCCGGTCAAATCATCGCCATAGTAGATTCCGGTTTCCCCAAAGTAATCGACGAAAGAGTCGTCGTTCACGCATTGGGCTTCGTCTATGCCGTCGCAGTTTTGGTCGAGTCCATCGGTACCTTCGTCGAATCCATCCGGATTGACCGTGGGCTCGGTATCGTTGCAGTCGGTTCCGGCTTGAATATTGGGGTTGGACGGATCGGTACTTCCATAGCCGTCTCCATCTTCGTCCCGCATACAGCTTGGTGTCTCTTCGATGCAGTAGCATGTATAGCCGCTCGGACAGGGTTCCTCTTGTGAATTGCTTAGGTATTCAATGATGCCGCTGCCATCCGATTCGATGCATCCACTTTCATCGGTGAGGGTGCCATCGTACTCTTCGAAGAACAGTCCCATATCCTTCGCGTAATCGATGCACTCGCTTTCGGTCAGTTCGCGGTATCCCATCGAGGAACAGGTGGCGGTGTTGTTTCCGGTGATCAACACCACGGACGTTGAGAATTCAAGGTTCGCCGCGCCGGGGTAGGTGAATGCATCGTCGTCGTCGCAGTCGCCTTGACAGCTGCTGAATCCGTCTTGGTCGGCGTCTTGCGGCGTCAGCGTTGGATCGGCATCGTCGCAATCGTCGCCGCCCATATTGATATCGATATATCCGTCGCCATCCGCATCATTTGGGTTTTCTTCGACATTGTCGGTGTCGCTATCTTCTGCGCCAGAATCTTCGCTGCTCGTGTCCTCGGTCGATGGCCCAGAGGATTTTTCGCTCTCGGAGCAGGCTGTGAACCCAAGCATCAGGCCAGCAAGGAGTAGGGACAATTGAATAGGTGATTTCATAGGATTCCTCAAAAATTGATATTGTGGCGCGTTTTTTTGTAAAAACACAACTGCATGAAGGGTACGCAATAAGATTTAATTCGAATCATAGAAGCACGAGACGCTGTAGGATTGACACGACGAACTCCCATCGGCTTCCAGTACCAGTGTGTATTCACCGCTGTAATCCCACCACCAGCCGGCACCAAATTCCATGGTGTAGCTGCCACCACCGCTGACCGCGCCGGTATCGTAGACATCGCCGTCCGGTCGGAGGAGGGTAAGATCGATGTTCAGACCGGATGGTGCGGTAACGACACAGTCGAAATCCGCGCCGGTACCGCCTGAGCTATCGGAATATACGGTAAAGGCGTCTTCATCGTTTGCATGCGTCAGATAGCCCGTCGCGTTTTGGGTTCCATCCGACATATCGCCGATGTAGACGCTGTTGGAAAGATCGGTGGGCTCAGCCGTGTCGTAATCTTCGTCGATGATGCCGTCTCCGTCGTCGTCGATCCCATCGCAGCTGTCACAGCCTTCCCCCGGATAAATATTGGGATCGCTGTCGTCGCAGTCGGTTCCGATGTCGTATCCGTCTCCGTCGCCATCGTATCGGTGCCCACAGTCCGTGCAGTCGGTGCCCAAATCACAGAAATCGTCGTAGGAGTCCAGCCCGCCATCTTGGCAAAACCCGTCGTTGGCGCTATTGCAGCTATCATTACACAGACTTTCCAGGTCGTCGCCGTTGCAGTCTTGATCGATCCCATCGCTGGGAATCTCTTCTGCACCCGGATAAACGCTTGCGTCCGTGTCGTCGCAATCATTACCGGACACGGCGAAAGGGGACGTTGGGTTGCTTGCGGCAAACCCGTCTTCGTCGGCATCGGTCACGCATTCCATCTCGGATGATTCGGTTGCCGTGCAATGGCAGATCGCACCTTCGGGACAGCCGAACTCTTCGGTATTCGCTAAATATTCGATGGTGTCGCCCCACAGCAAGCACCCGCTTTCATCGTAGCCCTCTCCGTCGCCTTCCTCAAACTCAAAGCCGTTGCTTTCCGCGAATGCTGCGCATTCGCTGGACGTGAGCTCTCGTAGGCCCATCGACGCACAGGATGTAAAACCGTCCCCCGTGATGGTGGTTGTGCCGCCCAGAGACCCTGCATAGCTAACGTAGTAGGTAAATTCGTCGCTGTCGTCGCAGTCCATGACGAGGTTGCTGTTCAGGGGTGTACCGCCCTGGTCGTCGTATTGTCCGTCTTGATCCATATCCAGTCGGGGGCCACAATCGCTGCAGTCGGAGCCAAAGTCACAGAGGTTGTAGTTGGCAAAGGAACCGCCATCGTCGCAGTCTCCGTCGCCGGCGTATTCGCAGTTATCGTTGCAGGAACCGAGTGTGAACGCGTCGCCGTCGCAATCTTGGTC
>JAYYRF010000061.1:0-4847 GCA_036127535.1 Myxococcota bacterium
CAATGCATGGCATTGATCGCATCTTGGGAGAGCACTTTATCGGTTGTCATTTCGAAGAGCCCCTCTTTGTGACGTCCGTAAGCCATCTCCAAACATCCGTTTTGAACCGTACTCGCATCGATGGATATCATAGCCGTAATATGAAAGGTCTGTTCGAATGCAGCAAACGCTGGTGCATCTTGGTGAGCGGTAAATCCATTCCCACCGGGCAGTTTAAAATTAATTTTTTCTTTAAACAGCAGCGCTTCTTCGTCGAAGAGAACGGCCAATATCTCAAACAAGCGTGGATCTTCAATCGCAGATCGCCACCCCGCATGAAAAGACAAAAAATTCTCGACGCGACACAGCATCCGCATATCCCGACCATCTTTTGCAGCTTCAAAGTACTTCATCCAAGCCCCCGCCTTTTCGGGCCAACGGTATAATTCGTCCGTCCAATGCGAAAGCAATTCTCCATCCCCAAAGAATCCCGGCAGATGGAGGCAACCTTTCTGCTCCCAACATTCAACGTGTTCTTGACTCAGTCCCATGCTTGATTCTCCTCGTAATATTCTTCCGTCCAAGACTCCAATTTCGACAAAGAGACAACGGGGCCGTCTACAATCTTTGCTTTTTCATCCCAAACCCGAAGACGCAAAACATCTCGAAAGAGAGGATGCGCTTCAAATCGTCGCGCGTCGGTCTCATCCATTTTCCCGCCCTGAAAATTCAGCGTACCCCGACTGGCGCTTGACAAACGTTCATAGTACCCTTTTTGGGCAAAGCAAAGATATCGTTTCGCCTGTACATGTAACTCAACCAAGTCCGCTACGTCTCCTCTCAAACCACGCTCTCGCAGGTAATCGGCACCGATAACCTCGTGTCGCAGCACCCCCAATCCATCCATTTGAGCCGCCGTATCCGGTGCACACAAATGACCGATATCGTGGAAGAAAGCACCCAAAATTAGTGGTACGCGCGCTTGGGAAACCTGTGCAAAGTAAGCTGCCTGTTGCATGTGTTCGATCTGACTGACAGGCTCCCCGATGTAATCTTGCTTACCTTTTAGTCGAATGAGTTGAAAAATCTCTTTCCAACGATGCATGGCTTACACCTCTCGAAGAAGGAAAATTATCTGCTACCAACCACACAATAATTGTTTTTTCTCGAAATGCTGTCAGAGAAATGTAGAATCCTGTCTCCTGTAAAAATTGAGACCAGTCAACTCCCAGTACACCCGTCGAAATACACAATAAAGTGGGTCTTGGAGAAAAAGAGCGTTAGACTTAGTTCGCAAAAAAATCTTTCTACATCACATTTTGGAGAATTTTCAGATGTCTCAATCTAATTCCTTTGGCGCAGAGGATACCTTTGAACTTGAAAATGGTGAATCTGCCTTAATCTACCGACTATCCGCTCTCGAAAAAGCGGGTTTATGCCAACTCGAGAAACTTCCCTTTTCGATTCGTGTACTCCTCGAATCGGCACTTCGAAACCACGATGGATTTCTCGTTCAAGACAAAGATGTCCAAAACATCGCTGCATGGCAACCCAATGGTACTCGTGGAGAAATCCCCTTCATCCCTAGCCGCGTTATCCTACAAGACTTCACGGGTGTACCCGCCGTTGTAGACGTAGCCGCTTTACGCGATGCGATGGTTGATTTGGGAGGAGATCCACAAAAGGTCAATCCTCTCGTCCCCGTAGATCTCGTCATCGATCACTCTGTTCAAGTAGACTACTCTGGTCGGCACGCCGATGCGCTACAGAAGAATATGGAAATCGAATACCAACGCAACAACGAACGATACGAATTTCTCAAATGGGGACAAGTCAACTTCAATAACTTCTCAGCGGTACCTCCAGGACGGGGTATTGTTCACCAAGTCAATTTGGAGTACATCGCAAAAGTGGCCGGATATGCATCCACCGAAAAAGGAACCGTCTACTTCCCGGACTCTTTGGTGGGAACCGACTCTCATACCACAATGATCAACGGTATCGGTGTATTGGGTTGGGGTGTTGGTGGAATCGAAGCCGAAGCGGTAATGCTTGGGCAACCGATTTACATGCTGGCACCCGATGTAATCGGATTTAAGTTGACGGGAACGCTGCGCGAAGGGGTTACAGCAACCGACATGACGCTCACCATCGTTCAGATGCTCCGCCAAAAAGGAGTCGTCGGCAAATTTGTGGAGTTCTATGGCCCTGGCATGAAGCAGCTCTCTCTTGCCGATCGAGCAACCATTGCCAATATGGCACCGGAATACGGTGCAACCTGCGGGTTTTTCCCCGTCGATGAGGTCACATTGGACTACATGCGTCTGTCTGGGAGAACGGAAGAGCACATTGCCAATGTTCGTCGTTACTACACGTCTCAAGGTATGTTCCACACCGAAAATACCCCCGACCCCTATTTTACCGATACGTTGTCTTTGGATTTGGGAACGGTGGTTCCCTCTCTTGCCGGCCCCAAGCGCCCCCAAGATCGCATTCGCCTAACCGACATGACCCAAGCCTTTGAAGCTGCCCTTACCGCACCCATCGGTCACAGCGGACACGGTGTTCTCACCGACGACACCCAAACCGAACAGCCGGTAGAGGGTACCGATTACAGCTTAAGCCACGGCGATGTTGTCATTGCTGCTATCACATCTTGCACCAACACATCGAATCCTGGCGTGATGCTCGCCGCTGGTTTGGTCGCGCGCAAAGCGCGCAGACTGGGTCTTCAAGTAAAACCGTGGGTCAAACCTTCTTTGGGGCCCGGGTCGCGTGTCGTAACGGAGTACTACAAAAAAGCAGGCCTTATGGAAGACTTATCCGCCATGGGCTTCAATGTTGTAGGATATGGCTGTACGACCTGTATTGGAAACAGCGGTCCGTTAGACGCAAATATACAAGACGCAATCGTCAAGGGTAATTTGGTCGTCAGCTCGGTTCTATCCGGAAATCGAAACTTCGAAGGACGGATCAGCAACTACATCAAAGCCAACTTCCTCGCTTCGCCTCCATTGGTCGTAGCCTACGCCATTGCCGGATCAACGCGAATTGATCTCACAACCGATCCCATCGGCACGGATCACGATGGAAATGCTGTGTATCTGAAGGACATTTGGCCGTCGAACCAAGAGATACAAGAGGCCATCCGCGCGAGCATAACGCCCGAAATGTTCCGCGCCAAGTATGCAACCGTAACCGATGAACCTCGATGGGCCGCCATCAAAGTGGAAGAGTCCGATTTGTACCCGTGGAGCGACACCTCCACCTATGTTCGGCTTCCCACTTTCTTCGAGGGCATCAAACCCTCTGTCGATCCGATTCAGCCGATCAACGGCGCCAACGTTTTGCTCAAACTCGGCGATTCGGTCACGACCGATCACATTAGTCCCGCCGGCGCAATTCCAGCCAGCGGCCCGGCGGGACAGTACCTCCAATCACACGGGGTTGCCCGCAAGGACTTCAATTCCTTTGGAAGTCGTCGTGGGAATCACGAGGTAATGATGCGCGGAACCTTTGCCAACGTACGGATTCGAAATCAACTCGCACCCGGCACGGAAGGTGGTTATACAACATATTTTCCCACAGGCGAAGTCGAGTTCATCTTCGATGCCGCACAAAAGTACAAAGCCTCCAACACCCCCTTGATCGTGCTCGCCGGAACCCAGTACGGCACGGGTTCTTCCCGAGATTGGGCGGCCAAAGGCACATTACTATTGGGCGTAAAGGCTGTCATTTCCAAAAGTTTTGAGCGTATTCATCGCTCCAATCTCGTCGGCATGGGTGTTCTTCCTCTTTGTTTCAAAAAAGGAGAAGGAGCGGAGGAGTTGGGGCTCGACGGTTCTGAAACGTTCGATATATCTGCGCTCCACGACAATATCCAGCCACTACAAGATCTGACCGTTGTCGCCACCAAAACAGACGGACACCAAATATCTTTCACGACCACCGTGCGCCTCGATACCCCCGTTGAAATCGACTATTATCGCAACGGCGGTATACTTCAAACGGTTGTTCGCAAGCTGGCGCAGGCATAAATCCACACCGTTCCAATTCGAACCAGGGTTCTTCTCTGTGCAATAATTATCGCTGTAATCGCTGCTGGATACGAGGTCTTAAGATCCACCATAAATTCAAAATCCAAATGGCGCATAAAAACAAGCATGAACCATTCAAAAGAGAATCACCGCAGTCCTCCTCCACCTTAATCCACAAATATGGATGCAAAATCAGAAGCATGATGGCCAAGATAAAGATTCTTTTTTCCGATGATTTCTTCAGAATCAAGGGAACAAGAGACGAGAAACATTGTATAAAAAAAAGAGCCGTTGAAATCTGCTGTACAGATTCAAGATCTGCTGCCGAACACACCATATATCTACCCACATCGAGATGAATTATGAAATATATACTTCCTTTATTCCTATTCGCGTGCGAAGACGTAATTAAATCGACTACCGCTTGCGATGACTACATTGACTATATCTGCGACTGTCACAGTGACAACCCTGACTACGACTGTAATGCGATGAGCAACATTTATGCCGATCCCACGACAGAACAAGAATCGGAATGCTCAGTCTCTTTGGACGAGCAGATGGCACTGGACGCCGAAGATGAATTCGAGTGTGAGTTATAGGAGCTCGTCGAGCTCGTCATCCAAGCGCTTCTTCGTGTCCGCTCGGTCTAAGTTGGTCTCTGGAGCAAGCCCCTTAGGATAAAGATAGAGGGTGAGCCCAGCGGCCAATAAAACCATCACGACCGAAATCAGTTGCGATGTAGACAAAAGCCCAAACCAATCCTCTCCTCGAATTTTATCTCCGCGAAACGTTTCGATGGAGCTGCGAAGTCCAGCATAAAAAACCATC
>JAYYRF010000062.1:0-5465 GCA_036127535.1 Myxococcota bacterium
CAAGGCGTACAACTATCCGAATCAAAGGCCTGTAGGCTTGAGCTCCCACCGCGAGATGGCGTATACTTCTTGTGGTTGTTTCACGTTGAATCACAAGACCAATCCGATCTAAGACCGGTGTTCGATACCAACCGCGCCGAGGCGGCTCGCGTGATCGAGTCTTGTGCTCCTCGTCTGCATGCCGAAGGTGAAGAATACCCAGATGCGGTTTTGCTTTGTCAGATCAATGTATACATGGGGCGCATGTCACAGGTTCAAACCCCGGTACCGCGTGCCGGTCGCCAGCAGCGTGCAGCAGAAAGTTACCTAAAGCCCAAAGTCATGGAATTTATCGTACTGAATCGTAAGATTATTAGTCTACTACACCGAACGCAAAATGTTCAAGAGACAGATCTACCGACGCTTTCCTTTAATTCTGCCCTCATATCAGCAGAGTTTTTATTGATAGAGGAAGGCACGAGTGATCGGGTTCTCTACCGAACGGCCGGCTCATTGGTTTCGTATGCCCATGATTATTACGAAGCGCAGCCCAATATACTGGAGTCGATCAACCGCTTCAAAGGACACATTCGTAAAAATAATGCAACGATGCCGAATTCGAGTCAGAGTAATGAGGTTTGGTTGCGTTGGTTCCGCGGTTTTGAGACCACTCTTCGTCCGTTGCAGCAAATATCTGAAGAGCTGGTGAGCAGCATTGGTCCACAGCGATAAAGTAGTTTAAGAAGGCATATAAAAGATGGAAAGCAACACCGTCCAATTAAAAGTTCAAGTCATAGACATGAATCCCCAGACGTTGGATCTTCAGCTTCCAATCTATCTTCGCGCCGGTGATTTATCGCAAAGAATTGCAAGAGATGCGGGATTACAGGCTTTTTGGCCGGATAGAACCCGAAAATTATATTCTCTGCGGGCAAGGGGCCGCCTATTACAACCCAACGAAACCCTTGGCGATTTACGAGTCGTGAACAACGAGTTGATCTATATCCTGCCGCAGCTGCGTCCCAATACCCCTTTGAGAGAACAAAATCCAGATTTTCCGAAAGAGACCGTCTATGCCGCCGGGGCCATTTCGATTTTATTGTCCATTATTTCTTTTACGATGATGCTGTCCGTAGGATGGGGACTTGCTTTGGTAGAAAGTTCCCATTGGATGACCCTTCTTCTTCCTCCGATGGGAATGGGCGTTTTTTGTTGTTCCTTTGCACGCCATGCCTGGGGTGGGAAGGCAATGCGTGCCAAGGTCATCGGCTCAGCAGCGATTTTATACGTGATGTCTTTGTTTCCGTGCATTTTCGTAGCTCTTTTCGTGGTCGACGATGTCGGCGCATTCATAGTAAGTATGATACCGGGCACGATGACTGGATTGATCGGTCTTCTCTTGAGTTGGCTCTCCTGGTGGGGCGCGGTAGAGTCCTTGCCGAAGAGAGAGCAAGTGATCGAACAAGAAGAAGAGGCTGTAAAGCAAAATATTTGTGGGATATGTGGTGGTGCGGTATCCGATGATGTTTTGGTCGTTGGTGTTCATCAATGTCCCCACTTACCATCGCCTCCAGTTTTCCACAAAGGCTGCTATACGGCCAGTGCGTCGGTGTATAGAGGACCTGAAGGCTTCTGTCATGTATGCAAAACGAAGATGTGATACGGCTTAGTGCTTTTCCAAAGAGCCAGCAATCGTAGAAAATCCCCATCGCCGCAGTGATCGCAATGCGTTGATGGTTTCGGAAAGAAGTCTCAACGGGGCGGATGATTTTTCATCTGCCTTTTCAATTTCCAAACCCCGTAAATTTTCCAGTGTTCGTCCCGCCTGTACCGTTGCTTGCGCCAATTGGCGCAGCGCAGAGTCGCTATGTTTGAGGGTAGATATGATCGGGGCTCCGGTGTAAATACTTTTTACCGCAACGGCAGCCGCTGCAAATTCGACTTGGGTTCGCCCAAGGGCTCCCAGTAGACTGTTTGCACTGTTGAGTGCGGGCTGTAGTATGGAGTAGTCCACATAGAGAATCTTCTCCTCCTCGGGGTCTTTGCCGCTGATGAGTATTGCAAGGGTTTTGTCGATCATGTTCACCAATTCGTCGGTGATCTCTTCTTCGTGGACAGGTAAGGCCAAGTAAGGAGCACTGATCGCAGGTGGGTGTGGCATGACATGTTTGAGGCCGGCACCACCGATAAGGCTTGGGGTCGGTAAGAACGCGCGATCCTCTTCTCCGGTATCCCCGGTAACCTGCGCGCAGATGGTGGGAGCGTGGAGTTGTCCTTTTTGAGACAACTGCTTGGCTACTTTGACGGTTTTGAACCAAGCATCGTGGCGTAGCGACAAGGCAACCGCTCGATCCGTTTGCTCTTTCCCTCCCTCTGCGGCTTCGGCACAGATGGCGATGGTCGCAAGCCTTGCGACAGCGGTAGAGAAGCCGCCTTGCGGAGACAGAAGAGGGGATGCGGGTTCTCCTACGAGTTCAGAGAGACTGCGAGACATTGAATTTTGTGCGTTTTGTGTAAGAAACCGACCGATTTCAATGGGGCATCGAATCGGGTCGGCAAATCCTTTTCTTTTGAGCAATTCTTGTGGATCCAAGGATTGCCCGAAAAGATCATATGGATCTTGCAAACATATTTCGACCGCCTTGTACACAGCGTCTTTGGTTCTTTCTCCTTGTTGAGGGGTTGGAATTATTTCGGAAAATAACGGTTGGGGTGGAGGCGATTGCTGCGTCTCTTCTTCGGGTTCCTCTTGTTGCAGGAAAGAGAACCGTCGTCTCCTCTTTTTTCTCTTTCGTTTTTTGGGATCCGGATCGTCGTCTCCACCATAGAAAAACTCGGTTTCCCATGGATTTCCAGAAGCGGCGTTGCCACCGCCACCACCACCGCCGAAGCTTTGTCCGGACATGCTCTCTTCGAGTTCTAATTCTTCTTGCTGATCTTCTTCGAAGTCTCCTCCTTCTTGTTCGAGATCGGACAAGGCATTGTTGACGTTGTTGAGCTTATTCATCAAGTCCCGTACCGCTTGGTTTCCGAGGTTCGGCTGGAGTTTGACGGCCTTATCCGCGTCAAAATCCTGCCCCTCTTCCAGCCCTTCAATTTCCCGTTGTTGCTCCAGAGCATTTTCGAGTTGTTGTTGCTCGTTTAAGAGGTCTCTTTGGCTCTTTGATGTCGGTCGTTGTTGCTTTCCGCCGGTACTCATGAAATATCCAAAAAATAGAGGAATACAAAGATTTATAGGTTTGTGGAATTTAGTATGAAGAGAGGATGTGCATATTGTTTTTGTACAAGATACCTTATTATGACAACGGCGTTTGTTTTATTTGTGCAGTTCTTTGTGGAGCGTAAATTGTAATGGATAGAATTTGTGGAATGCAGGTAAAAGGCACCTACAAAGGACCCGCGTCGCTTTTGGCTGACGTTGTCGATGACGACGGCAAGCATAAAATCGCGTTGGTTTTTAAAGAAGAGTATCACGATCATCCTCTCTTGAATGATTCGATACGCGGGATTTTGCCCTTTTTGGAGAGTCCATATATACCCGGTTTAGCCGATTTGATCCGACACGAAGAAGGAAAGGGAACATTTGTTTTTAATACCGGAAAGTGCATGTCCATTGCGGAGATGGTTCGTAAGATGTCCGATGTCGGTATACAACCCGGGCCGCGCGCGGGATTGGAATTGATCGAAAAAGCCTCGCGCATTTTGGTGGAAGCATCCGATTATACCATTCAGTCCTATGCGGTGGGTTCTCATGGTAGTTTGACTCCATGGAGGATGTTGGTGCGTCGTAATGGTTCGGTTTTGATCATTGGATACGCCATACCACAAATTGAGATCAAAGACTTTCACCGCGATGAAACGCTGGTTCCGCGCGAAGATTCTTTTCGGTATTGCCCACCGGAAAGGATTAGCAATTCTCCGGAAGATGTGAGCAGCGACCTGTTTGCTCTCTCTTTGATCGCCTTTGAAATGATGACCACTCGACCTGTATATGACGGTTCTGTCGACGAAATACGTCAAAAAGCGGTACGCGGTGAAGCAGCTCGTCAGCTGTATTATTATCAAGATGTCATACCCAAGCCGGTACGAGACTTTCTCGGTCGTGCATTAAAGCCGAAGCGAAACAATCGCTTTCCGAGTGCGGCTGCCTTTCGCGCGGAACTCGACGCTTTAATGCGACGGCCAGATATTGGGGGGATGTCGTTAAATGAAGTAATTTACAAAATGGAGACCATGCCCAAGCAGGTATACGAGAGTATGCCGGAAATGGCGGATACATCGACCACCATTTTTGGTGCAGAGTCCGTCATGAAAAAATATGGTATCGAAAGCACAGATGAACCGATAAGACAGGAGTTTACATTGCCCTCTTCTGACAAGCCAAAAAACGGTAATACCCCACTGTGGGGAGCCGTTCGACGATCGAATAAAAATGCCAAGCCATCCGAATCATCCGCAGAGGAAGCGTTGTCAGAACCCACAGGTTCTGAGCAGCCCAACGTTCCGCAGAGCGACTCGGCCGGAGCGAAAAAAGCCAGCAAAAAGAAGGCTTCGAATCTTTTGAATCTACTGCGACAGTCTAAAAAAGGCGGAAAATCGCAGGCGCCGAACGTTTCCAAAGAGCCCAAAAATCAAAAAGGACGCGTGAACGATCTGCTGGGCGTTTTAAACAAGAACAACAAAACGACAAAGAAGGAAGAGAAAAAAGAACTCTCGTCTTTGCTGGATTCTCTCGACACACAAATCAAAAAAGACCCGGGAAAAAGCAACCCGCTTTTTAGCAATGTGAGTCGTCAGCGAGAGCCACAGACGTCTCCTCCTCCTTTGTCACAAGAGACGGGATTGGAAAGCGAGGCCATAATTCCTTCAGAACCAGTTCCGTCTCCACAGTCTAAGGAAAGAGAATTTGTGATGGATACCGCGGGTGAACCTCCGATACCGGATGGAGGTTTGTCCGAGAATCCCTTCTTGGGGCCAGTGCTCTCCTTCCCGATTTTTCACGCTCAAAATAATTTAGAGGTCTTCTCTCTTTCCATCGGAGAAGGAGAAAACATCCGATTCCGTGCGAGTAAAGATGCGAGCAGTGCCAATATATTGGGAACGATGTTGATTGGAAAGCGTCTACCGATTCGCTTGGATATGATGGGAAGGGTCTCTTCTTGGTATCGTTTCCAAGGTGACGGAGACTTCCTCTCAGGGCATACGCCAATGTCAGATCTACCGACGGGGACACTCCATTTGCATATGGTTCCCAATGACACGAAATGGGTACAAATCGATGTTCCCAGTAAGAATATCAAGCTGGTGACATCCGTGGGGGTGGCGTTACCCATGTTGAGTATTATCGATCATTTGGTATGTTGGCTCAAGCTTCCACGTGCGCAATGGAAGGTCTCTGTGAATGGTCAAGAGGCGGATTATTACGACATCCTTGTCGATTTTCCAATGCAGGCGCTCAACACAATTCAGCTACACGGTTAGCGTTA
>JAYYRF010000063.1:0-11200 GCA_036127535.1 Myxococcota bacterium
AAAATCCGAAGTTGGGGTCATTTACCGTAGATTGAACTCGATCGGTCTCAACGGACAACGTTGCTCACTGTAGACCACCGTCATTCGTATGAAACCGCGTTCACGAAGAAGAGATGTAGAGCGTATTGTCTTTTTCGCACACGTCATAACAGCGTATGTTTTCCGTGGCTGGACCGACCAAAACCACCCCCTCTGTATCGAACAAAGAAGAGTGGCACGGACATTGAATCGCCGCTTCCGTCTCGGACCAATCCAGTTCACAAAAGCCATGAGAGCAATATTTCCAAGTGGCAATCCAATCGTTTGGCGCAAGGTGCACAATCAATAAATGAAGCAACGCCTGCGGGAAAGAGATTCTCTTCCAGCCTCCGATGGGAAGCAACTCCGGATGCTCTGCTAGGTCGACCGTCACTCCCTCCACCGGTGGGTCGCAGGCTGTAAAATCCGATGTATCTTGTATCTTAGCCGCGGTTTGCTCGTTCATTTGGCCTCTTTGACAGCCCGCACAAACCGCACACCCCGTGAGATATACAAATCGTCTTCGCTTCATCCCAAGTCACCGATGAACATACCCTCGGCGTCATTGGGGACGACAACGCGCAATACGAAATATGGATTGTTGCTTTGCATCTTTATTACCTCACCCACCGCTTGGCGCGAACCATGCCATGGCGACCCATCCGTGTAAGCTTCTTATCCCAAAATACTCTTTGAACACATTTTTAAACGGAAATGCCGGTATTTGAACAACGAATCGGATATACTAATCGAGCAAACAGAATTGGCTTTTATACTCAACAAATGAATATTAAAATCACATAAAATCGAAGTACAATAACTATGGAAAGTTACGCGATCAACCATATTGTCCTCGGCTATCTCTTTGCCGGAACCGCTCATTTGGCTGTCATGCTGTGGCTCTTAGGCCATCCCGCCCGCAATGTAATGAAAAGCACATTGTGCATTTGGGAGGCGATCGGATCCATCTGGCATTTGGGTATGGGTGTCAGCGAGATTTTTCTCGTCAATCCGGAAATGAAATCGTTTTTTGGTATCCCTCATGTCGTTTGGGCCAAAACAACCATGACTTTTTCCATCCTCACCAGTATGGCGGTCATCACCTTTATTTACGCTATTCTACAGCGTGCTCGGGATAAGATCTGGCTGTACTGGATGGTTCACCTCGGCGTGATTTGCGTTATCATTTTGCTCGGGGGTAACCCGTGGGAAGAAGACGGCCAAGAAATGATCGACCTATTCGGCCTCATCGGTCCTTTGTTTTGCTATTTCTTCGGTTTGAGTTTGATGATCTACACCTACTTTCGCAACCGAGAGCACCAGCTTCGTATGCGGATTGTATGTACGACACTCGGTCTCGGCTTCGCCGTCGTTTTGTTCGCGGTGTTTGGAAATATCCTGCCGCAAATTTACGGATGGGATTCCGCCAGATTGCAATCCTATATTCTCATCTTTAACGGTGGTTGGATATCCAGTTTTGTGATGATTGCAGCTGTACGCTACGGTATCGTCCGCATGGAGCTCGATCAGATCGCTGAAGATATATTCACCAACATGGCGGATCCGGTGATTCTCATCGACCCGTCTTCTCGTAAAAAACGCATAAATCCCGCCGGATCTGCCCGATTTCCATCGATGTTCTCCCACGCTCCCTATCCGCCCATTCACGAATTCATCGCGGCCGAAACAATGAAACAAAGCCCCTTTGAAACCCAAACCTTGGTGCCGAGAGAAAAAAGCATCTTCTCTTGCAATCTCTCAACCGTACAGCAAGGAGAAGAGGTTCTTGGGCAAATTCTCGTCATGCGCGATATCACCAAAGAGAAAGAAGTCGATCGTATGAAGACCGAGCTCACATCTACGGTCTCTCATGAGTTGCGAACGCCGCTGACTTCGGTTCTCGGGTTTGCAAAACTAATCCAAAAGCGCTTTGACAAAATGGTCTTGCCGCGCTTCGAACCGCAAAACAAGAAAGAAGCCCGCGCGATTAAACAGATATCGCAAAATCTCGAAGTCATTGTCTCCGAAGGAACACGACTCACCAACTTGATCAATGACGTTCTCGATATCTCAAAAATGGAAGCGGGAAAACTCGACTGGAACATACAATCTCACGAAATAGATGCGGTTGTGCAACAAGCTCTCGCCGCATCTTCCGGTCTGTTTAGCCGTAAGCCCAGCGTAAGCCTCATCGAAGACCACCGCTCACCCATGCCAACTCTCATGATCGATGCCGATCGCATCATTCAGGTCCTCCTCAATCTGATTTCCAACGCGGTGAAATTTACAGCGGAGGGTTCGGTAACGGTTCGATCCGAGATTGTGGACGAACATTTTCAAATGTCCGTTGTCGATCAAGGTGTCGGAATTGCCGAAGGTAATCTCAGCAAGGTCTTTGAGAAGTACAAACAGGTCGGAGAACAGTCGGAAGACATGCAAAAAGGAACCGGCCTCGGACTGCCCATTTCCAAAGAGATTATTGAGTATCACAATGGGAAAATATGGGTGGAAAGCACACTCGGCGAAGGCAGTACCTTTTTCTTTACCCTTCCCATAAACGCGGATAGACAAACGGAAGAGTAAAATCATTCCCCGCACGAGAAGATAAAAACTTCAGCACGAAGGGTATACGATACAATAAAGAAATGCTGCCTTTCTTTCTCGCCTGTACAGAACCCAATTTGCACGAAACCGTATCGGACACATCGAGCGCCACATCCGATTTTGACCCAGAAACGTTTTTTTTCACGGTCGGAAACGAGTCCGACGACCAACTCCGCTACGATGCGCTGGAAGCCATCGTCGGAGATTTACCCGACGGTGATTTTCAAGAGGAACTGATCGAATTTCTCTCCATCTACGATCAGTGGGCGTATGGACGAGAGCGCTATTGGGTGCCGGGCGATCAAGATTCAGCGGGAGAGGGAGGATACCTCGGTGGCTTCTTCTTGATGCGGGTTCTACCCAACCAAGAGGAGAACAGCTACCCTCCTATGCCCGAAGAGGACTCCCTACTCTATCCGCTTTGGGCCGATTTACGAGGTCGGATGCTACTATGGGCAGCGATTGAAAACGACTTCCTCACCGATCAATTTTTTGCCGAAGGTCGTACCCGACTTGCGGAAGCCGCCGAAACGTATCCGGACAACGAAATCTTGCAGATGTATCTCGGCGAAGCGTTACCGTGGGAAAGTGACCCGCTACCGGAGGCACCCGAGTGGGTACAATATCAACACACGGCGGTTACGCATCTGATGGATATTCTCAACTTTTGGATCCAAAAACGCCAGGCACCCGACGGTCAATTCGGCGGGGGTTGGGGGGACGATGTGGAGATGTGGCGATGGTGGACGCCGATTTTTCTCGGATACGAACAGGCCGAAGTCGACACTGCACAGCGAAATCTATCCGAGGGTATTTTCGCACTTCCCCGACTCGAGGGTGGATATACATCGATTCTCACCGACGTTGAACACTCCTCGGAAGACAGCGCGGACTCTCTCTCTCCGATGATGCTGCGCTTCCCCAGCGAAACCATATGGCAAGACCGGGCAGCACGAATCGGAGAATTGGCCTCTACACTTTGGATGAGCGAAAACGAACGGGGATAACTACAATTTCAAAGCACGTACTTCACCGCAGAAGAAGTCGATACCTCTGAATCGCACGCGTGCGATACCTCCTACCATACCCGAGCACTGCAACCTGCATTTCTCGCATGGGCAAACGGGGATAATACCCACCAGGCTACACTAACCGCCTGGCTCGACAGTTGGATTGCGGCAACCGAACGAGAGGAAAATGGAAAGCCCGCGGGCATCCCACCCGCTGCCATTGCGTTCCCTTCGGGAGAGGTCGGTGGCAACCCTTGGTGGAATCCGGGATGTCACTACAGTGAAAAGACTTTCGCCTTTCCCCGAGCCCTTTCCTTTCTAACCGAGGCCATGGTGCTCGCCCACCATAAAACCGGTGAACCGCGATACCTCGCTTGGCTTGACGGTATGGCCCAGCATCGCCGCACATGGATCGATGAGGGAAGCCCAAGCGGAGAAGAGGGTGACGTAAATTGGTCGCGTAGCCAAATTCGAAAGGCGCTTCACAACGGATTGCGAAAGCACTGGATGCTCACGCAAAGCACTGCATATACCGATCTGATCCTCCAATCTGCCGATGCTTATGATCGCTACCGCATCGCTGGCGAAGAAGACGGGTGGATCGCGCAATTGGCCAATACCGCGAAAGCCCTCTCCTACAACCAATCAGCCTACACAAGCGAGGTTCACTTTACCGATCGCGTGGTCAAATTTCACAGCGCCTACTGGAACGACTTCGCCGAAGAGCCTTTGCCCAGCATAGATACCGAACTCCTCTACAATATGATCACCGGCGACTGGGGAAGTCATGGATATATTCCTCTGCCCCGCTTTCGATGGAATTTTAATCCACGGGTTTTGCGTGTACACGTTACCTCTGATCGATCTGCCGAACTCTTTGCGGTCTCTGACTCCGATATCAGCGGAACCGTTCGGATATTGCAACAAAACAACGGATCCTTTGCACTCTCTTGTGGGAACGATAGCCCTTTGGAAGGAGATTTCAGCAATGGCGAGCTGACGCTTTCTTTGCCTTCTCGCACACCGTGCATCTTGCAAATCAACGATTAGGACTCGGCGCACTCCGCTCGCATAAAAGTGATGTGGTCGGATAATATCGGGATTTCGATGGCCTCCACCGTTCCCCAACCGATCAATAGCGTACATCCTGCGGGCAAATTGGACGGTGTAAAGGTATGCGTTCCCGGTGGTAGATTCAACCAAACGCCCCCGCCATGAGCAGAGGTTTGTGTCAGCGCCGTAGACGGCAAACCCTGTGTGTTGGTGTAAAATGGGCCATCGCCAATATCGTCGTCCGTCGACAAAACGATGTCTGGAACGTTGACGCCATCTCCAAAAATTCCGTTCGAAATCGAAAAGACCAACATTCCGGTTCCATCCGTCCATGTAAGATCGACCATACCCATTTGAGCCTCTATGAGCACCGGCGAGACCAAAGACACGTTGGGAACGGTTTGGGACGGTGGTGTCGCGAGAACCGGAACCAGTCCGGAAACCAAGTCTTCGCCACTCATGACCAGCGATCGCTGCGGATCGCTGCTTTCGGAGATCAGCCTGTAAAACCCATCGCCGTCGGTTGTGGCACACTCGGTCGAACAAACCGAAACGTCTTCCGTCCCCTCCCCACCGAGAAGTTCGGTTACATAACCCGAGAGCTCCGTTTGTATCAAAACATCGGCGCTATCCAACTCTTTCGATACGCAAGCGAGTGTAAAAAATATCATCGGTCTCATCCCAAGTAACTGTACAGAGAAATCTAAGACTCTTCTATCCGTATCGCAAGTTCAATACAAAACCGTCGCGATGTACTTTGAAAGGGATCGACGATGGGTAACGATCATCGACGCCAATCAAAATCCGATACCGGAATCCCCCTTACAAAAGACGTCCGTGGCATATGACTCCTACGATAACCAACGCTGAAACACACCGACAGTCTACTGCAAAATAGACGTTCAAAGCGAATCGTATTCATCTTGACCCTTTTTCTATCAAGCGATGCAAACGTGGTATACTAATGCCAGTACCTATTTTTTTCGTAATCCCACCACCGGAGTAAACGATGAACATCTTCTTTTTTATCCTGTTCGCCTGCATGGAGAGCAAAACGGACGATACCGCTACCGAGACCGACACCGCCACCGAAGAAACCGAAACGGGTGAGACCGTCGTCAGTGAAGAAATGGTACATTGCCCCTCTCTCTCGTTCGACGAGTGCGCTACACAAGAACAATGCGAACTGATCTCCGCATCTCCGGTTGTCACCAATGATGACGGAAGCATATGTGTCGATAACTCCTCACAAGAAACGATCGCATGCGAATTTGCCGGCTGCTCTGCCGACCCGACGATTACGGTCGCTTCTTCTCCCGATTCCGACACCTGCTGGGTGATTCCAAGCGGATGCCTGCCCGAAGGATGGCAGACATGCGGAGAATACCCCGATGCGTGTGAATAAGTAGAACGCATCATGAGAATACTCCCCACTCTATTTTTTCTGTCTTGTAGCACAGCCATCAAAATCGTCGAGGATATCGATGGTGACGGATTTCCCAGCGACATAGACTGCAACGATAAAGACGCAAACATCCATCCCCGTGCAGAGGAGACGTGCAATGGTGTAGACGATAACTGCGACGGACTGGTGGATGCCGAAGATCCGGAAGTCGTAGATCTGAACGAAGGCTACTGGGACGCTGATGGTGACGGCTGGGGGATCGAGCCCTTGATCCAAACCTGTGACGCCGTTGTCTTGAGCGCTGGCGATTGTGATGACAGCGATGCTTCTATCAATCCCTTTGCCAACGAATACTGCAATGACCTCGATGATAATTGCGATGATGTCATCGACAATTCGCCCATCGACAGCGCACAATATTTTATCGATCAAGATGGCGATGGATACGGCTCCGCCCTCTCTACCGTTTGGGCTTGTGAAGCACCAGAAGGATATGCCGCACAAGGGGGAGACTGCAACGAAGAGACATCGACCATTTTTCCCGGCGCACAGGAAGTATGCGACGGCCTCGACAACGACTGCGATGGACTGACCGACGATGCCGACGAAGATTTGGATCTCAGCAATGGCATTTTGTACTATGCGGACTCCGATGGTGACGGATACGGAGATCCTGATGTCGCCTATCTCGGCTGTGCGCCGCCAGAAGGCTACGTCGATGACAATACAGACTGCAACGATCTGGAGATATATGTCAATCCGGGCGTATCCTACGACCGTTGCAACGGTATCGATGATAACTGCAACGGGCAACTCGACGAAGATGTCAAAAGCGGCTGGTCTTTGGTCTCTATCGCTTCCAACGTATTGGAATTGTCAACCGTAGACGCATCGTACAGCATATTGAGCAACGCACAAGTCAGCGGCGTTAATTCGATGGATGTTAGCGAAAACGGGGTTTCGATCGTGCATCAGGGAGGAAACTCGATTTGGACGATGGACATCTGTTCTGGTACCGGTAGCCGCATCGGATATCACGGTGTGGGAAACATGGGTGGGATTGCCTTCGCGCCGACGGGTGTATTGTACGGAATCGACATTGAGAACAACAATCTAATCCAACTCGATATTCAAACCGGTCAAGGGAGTGTCGTTGGTCCCTTGGGCTTCGATCTCAGTTACTGCGGCTTGGCTTACGATTGTGCCAACCAAAGAATGGTGGGTGCAGATGCAGATACCGCACAACTGTTTACCATCGATCTGCAAACGGGCGAAGCCTATGATTTCGTTCAAACCAGTGTACCATACCAAGGGGTTGGTTTGGAATACGAACCGTCCACCGGCATGTTCCTAACGTCGACCAACACGGAAATTTATCGCGTTGATCCCAACACCGGTTCCACGACGCTGGTTGGTGGAGGCCTTAGTGGTATCAACGATCTCGCCTTTGCCCCCAACTGTGCCCAATAATTTCCCCGTAATGTTAATCCTTTGGCTCCTCTGCCAAAGGGTATGATGGACACCGAAATTGGTTTGGTTTTGCCAGCCTGCGATTTTGATTACGAGAAGCGTCCTCTTATTCAGCGGTATTTTACCTTCTTCCTCGATGGTAAACTCTCATTTTCACGGATCAACCCGATTGGGAGACATCTGCTCTGTCGACTGCTGGCGCCATGTCCCCAGGGAATTCTCCAAGATCCGTCCTAGTAGTTAAAAAACCTTATCGGCTGCAACGGTCAGCTCGGCCGCTTTTACCGGCGAAGCCCATTGCGCATTTTCACCCGCTAAATCTTCGTCTGTGACTCCCCGAGCCTTCGCGCAGGTGCCTCAAAAGAAAATAGGAATCTTATTCTCCCGCACCTCGTTAAAGATCTCTCGCAGCGGTGGCCAACCGACACCGTGAATCTGATCGATCAAATACTCTTTCATCAAGTATCCCGCTTCCCCTTGCAAGAGTATTTGGCTACTCGGCCGAGACTTCCGATGCAATTCCATTTCTTTCGGATAAAAATCCGCGTACTGCTGGATTTCGAAGAACGATGATGGTGAAAGCCGGCAAAATGGCACCCAAACAGAAACCCAAAAGACTACCGATGGCACCACCAACGGCGCCCAAGCCTTCTATTGCGAGGGAAACCTTGGGATACAGCACGAAGACTTCGACTGCGGTTTCGATACCAGACAATAGGAGACAAAACATCGCGAGCCAAACGACGCGGCTGCGATATACATCTCCGCTGCGCAATTTCAAAACCGTAATCCATATGCCACAACCGAGTACGAGCCAAATCATTCTGGTTACAAACGAAAAGTAGAGCAAGAAGACATCTTCTTTTATGATTTTGATCTCTACGGGTAACCGCTCCGTCTCCATCCCAAAGGGAAGAGTGCTCAGTAGCGTTACGAGCAAAACCAATGTGGCGTACACATAATTACCCCACATCACATATTTAATCTTCCTTTGTGGCTGCATATATATCTCAAGAGACGAATGAATACTATTACATACAACACAGATACGCCATTGAACCGTAGACAGTAAGTGAAACCAATGTTAAGGACACTATGTCCGACTGTACATGGAGAATACTATGAAAAAATCTTTACTCCTCTTTATATCACTCGCCCTTTCCGGCTGCGCAAAACAAACAATCATCATCAATGGTGGCGGCGAGACTTATGCAGATCAAACCAGCATGCAAATTTTCTTTATCGGTGGAATTGGTCAAGAAAATACCCTCGACGCCGCGCAAATTTGCGGTGGGGCATCTAAAGTCGCACGAGTAGCAACCAGCGTCTCTGTTATCGATGGCATTCTCAGCAGTGCCACAAGTGGATTGGTAACACCGCGCACCGTTTAATTATAGTGCCTCAAGTAAAATCAACGACGCTGTACGCATCGAAACCTGAAATTTTGTGTTCACCAATCATCGATTGTTGTAGAGTAACACTATGACAACCGCGTTCAATTGTCGGGCTATCCTATTGCCTTTTCTTCATTTGGGGATAGATGGTAGCGTAACTCCCTTCCCGTGCAAGTAAACATGAGTGTATTCCCATATAACCAAGAAGTGCATACCATTAGCGGCGAGAAAACAACCCTCGAAAAGTACCAAGGAGAAGTACTGCTGATCGTTAATACGGCAAGCGAATGCGGTTTCACACCACAATACGAAGGCCTAGAGGCTCTTTACCAACAGTACGCCGACGACGGCTTTGTCGTCCTCGGATTTCCTTGCTCTCAGTTTGGAAACCAAGAACCCGGAACCGAAGAAGAGATCGTAACTTTTTGTGAGTCGTACAAGGTATCCTTCCCCATGCACACCAAAATACACGTCAATGGCAACGAGACGCATCCCATTTTTGCCTTTCTCAAAAAAGAAGCACCCGGAATTTTTGGCACCCAAAATATCAAGTGGAACTTCACGAAATTCCTGATCGGTCGAAACGGAGATGTTATCAAAAGGTTTGCTCCCTTCCGAACGCCCGCATCCTTAATGGACGTCATAGAGCAACAACTATCAAAGCCAAAGTCAGATTAGATCCAAAATGCCCATCGCAAAACTCAAATCGATAGGAGTACTTCTCGCCGTATTGGGAGGCGCATCGCTGTTTTAGACCAATCACGGAGCCGATCCAAATAAGCTATTCTTGTGGAGTGGGTTCTCCTTGTGGTTTTGCACAAGCATACTGTTCCAATATTTCTTCCAAGGCAAAATCTACTACCCGTTGATGCGGGAGTCTTTAAATGCACCACAAAATCTCCGCCTCCACATGGATTTGGCGTACTCATCCTTGATCGCCAGCTACATTCCCTTACTCGTTACCTTCATTGGATGGTATCGTGACGGTGTCGCCGGTCTCAAGGAGTCTCTTCTTCTGTGTTGCACCATCCTTATATTCGGTCAGGTCTTTCATCTTATCCACAGTATTGCGATTAGTGGGTTTGTCAGCAGTCTCGCAAGCCCCCGAGCGAGGCTGAGCGGTGTTTTGACGCAATGGCGTGCAGCCTTTAACAGTGCCCTACTCATTCAACTTTTCCTGTACCTTTGCACTGCAATTGTGTTGGGTAAACCCTTTGGAACCGATTGGTCGAATCTATTCACTGTATCAACGCCTCTCTTCTTTGGTGGCGGCGCATGCGCCCTTGTCGCGATGGGGATCTCCGCTTGGAACATCGAAAGCCGGCTTAAGCGTGTTTTAGCGGCGACGATTTGCATCGTATTCGGAACCATGTACACACTCACAACGTTTGCCGGCGCCATCCTCGAAAATGCTGCCTCTCTGTCGCAATCACAATCTCATTGGCTCGTGGTCGGATTTGGCTCTCTGCTCATTTCTCGTATTCTCGTCGGCCCCGAATCTGCGATGCGTCGCCCGGTTCGCGCACCCACCCTCGCACCCGCAGATCCACTGGTCAATAATCTTTTCATTATCGGTTCCCTTGTTGGTCTGGTGGTCGTAATAAGCCTTTATATCCCTTTTTGGGGGGATTTTGCACTTATCGGACTTATGCTGGGGTATCTTGCATGGAACAAGGCGCGCAGCCGACAGCTCAACAAAATGGTTTCACGACAAACCGAAGCTCTTCGAAGAGACAAAGCCAAAGTCGAAAAACTTAACGGCTTACTCTCTGAGTCCTTTAGCAAGTTCGTTCCCAAAGACATCGTCGACGATCTGATTAAATCGGGTGAAGTCGCTCGACTGGGCGGCGAAGAGCGAACCGTTACCATTCTGTTCAGCGACATAAAAGGATACTCGACCATCGTGGAAGAGCTACCCCCCGAAAGGGTTCTACAAATCCTCACGCGATACTTCTCGTCTATGGAAGAGGTTGTCGAAGCCAATGGCGGACACATCTTAGAGTATATCGGAGATGCAATCCTCGCCGTTTTTGGCGCTCCCTCCGACCATCCCGAACACGCGAAGTCCGCTTCCATTTGCGCCATAGAGATGGTCAAAGCCCTGGAGAGACTCAATGAAGAATGGGAGAAAGAGGGAGTCGCAGAATATTGGCAAAAGCACGGTATTGAAAAATTGTTTTCCCGCATTGGTATCCACAAAGGAACCGTTGTTGCCGGTACCTTTGGCGGCAAACGCAGCATGAAGT
>JAYYRF010000064.1:0-3542 GCA_036127535.1 Myxococcota bacterium
CGTCGGGTAATACATTTTGGTGAAGCATAATCGCTTCCATGACCTGATCTCCGGTGGTGTATACCGGGTTCAAAGAGGTCATCGGCTCTTGAAAAATCATCGAAATATCGGAGCCGCGAATCGAACGGATCTCCTCTGTACTCATCCCCAAGAGATTGCGCCCGTCAAAGATAATCTCGGAACCCTTTTCAATTTGAGCGACGCGCTCCGGAAGCAACTGCATGACCGTCAAACTCGTGACGGACTTACCGCTACCCGATTCTCCAACGATCCCCAAAGTTTGACCGGCTTTGACCTGAACCGTCAGGTCGTCTACGGCCTTCACGGTACCGATGTCGGTGTGAAAGTAAGTGCGAAGATTGTTCAGTTCTAATAATGGCTTGGACATGGCTTCTCCTTACTTTCTCATCTTGGGATCAAGGGCATCTCGCAAACCTTCACCGACGAGATTCAAAATGGACACGGTGGCGAAGATGGCAAAACCCGGTGCTAATATGAGATGCAAGGCATCGTTTTTATAGCCGTCGGAGAGGGTCTGCCCCCACGAAGGAACGCTTACATCCCCCAATCCCAAGAAGGATAGACCGCTTTCCGTTAAAATTGCCCCAGCCACACCAAAAGTCGCGGCAACCAGTACCGGCCCCAGTGCATTGGGGAGTATGTGCTGGAAAATAATCCGAGGAGGCTTATACCCCAGCGCAACCGCGCTGGTGACAAAATCGAGATTTCGCAGACGGTAAAACTCACCGCGAACCAGTCTCGCCACGCCTGTCCAACGAAACAAACCGATGACCAACATAATATGATAGATGGAGGGTTTCTCGATAAAAGCGATCAAAACGAGCAATACAATCAGTACAGGAACCGACATGAAAATTTCAATGACGCGCTGCACCACCAAATCAATCACGCCGGCGAAATAACCGGCAAAGGCACCGATAATAATACCAATTGTCACATAAATGCCGACCGCGATAACCCCAATCGATAGGGATATACGAATCCCGTACAACATCTGTACGGCCACATCCCGACCGGCGGTATCAACGCCGATCGGATGTTTGAGACTCGGACCTTCCAAACTTTTAAAACCGGTTTTGCGGAACGCGTAGGGAACCGGTGCAAAAACGGCAGAGATCGGCTCCCCTTGAGCGAGATCTTTGGGCTCCAAACTCAGTCGTTGCATGGTTGAGATCATATCTTTCTGCTCGTCGCTGAGCTTCGTCGCATCCTCCTTCTTTTGAACAAAGGCCTGCTTGACGGCATCCGCCTGCAAAGAGAGTTCATACTCAGTATATTTATCGTGGTATTGAACGTACGGTTTTTGGTAGGGCTTAAGCAGAACGCCAATGAAGACCACGAAGAACAAGGCAATCAGCCCTCCTCCCTCTACCAAGAGTTTTTTACGACGAGGCCGCTTGCTCATATTTGCCTTTCCGAGCATGTTCATACGCAGTAGGAACAGTCCGAAAAGTGGTATTCCAATAACCAAGAGTAGGTTGAAAAAGATATCAACACCATTCTCGTAGTAGTTGCGATCAAAAAGCGCAACCATCCACGGGTAAGAGGTCTCCCCTCCCTCTGTCCATACAAATGGACGTCCCGAAGCAAAAATGGGCGTACAAATCGCGAGTAGAAATAAAAAGCCCAAGAACCACAAAGAGGCATATGCTACGCGGTTCTTTTTGAATTGCCCCCAGACGATATCGCCAAAACTCAGATCTTCTTCTTCTTCAACTTGATTCTCATATTCTGTCGTCATAATCGCCTCTAGTCGAAAGTAATGCGCGGATCTACGAGCGCGTAGGAGAGATCGGAAAGCAGCATACCGATTAGCGTAAGCGTGCTCGAGATCAAAAGTACAGCCATGACCGCGTTGTAATCTCGAAGCGTTATGCTCTCAAAGATGTACGAACCCATGCCCGGAATGCCGAAGATGACTTCGATGATGACCGAACCACCGATAAGAGCTGGCAGTAACGATGCCATGAGCGTTAAGATCGGAATCATGCCGTTGCGCGCCGCATGCTTAATAATCACAACTCCTTCAGGCAATCCCTTGGCGCGTGCCGTACGAATGTAGTCTGCACGGATAACATCCAAGAGACCGGTACGGGCATATCGAGAGAGTGCGGCAAGAGCGCCGTAGCTCATACAAATGATGGGGAGTGTAACGTGCCAAGCAACATCTCCAATATACTCCAATGTCGTCATTTGTTCGGCCCCCATACTCTCAAAACCAATATTGGGAAAAAGCGGCCACTCAACGGAGAAGAGCTTGAGTAAAATGACTGCGGTAAAATAGGAGGGCAAACTGTATAGCATGAACAAGATCGTGGTAATGATGCGATCGGGAAGCGTATTTTGCTTTACCGCAGACCATATACCCAGCGGCAGCGACATAAGATAGACCAAAAATACCGAACTAACAGCGAGCGTAATGGAGTATTTTAGCTTGCTGAAAACCGTTTGTAGGACTGGCTGCTTGTCCAAGTGAGAGATACCGAAGTCCAAGCGCAAGAGATTGTACCAGTACTTCGCGAAGCGGGTATCCAAAAAGAGAACCGACATTTTATCGGAAGAGGTATAGTTCCACTCACTTTGGTTCCCTTCCCACCATTCCGTCCAAAAGGCCTTTACCTCTGCTTCGGACTTCTTACTTCTCGAACTTTCCTGGGCGACGAAAAACCACTCTTTTATGCGGTTATTTTCCTTGGCGATTTGTTTATTTCTCGCCTTGTCTTCGGGAGTGATGCTCTTTGAATACTGACCGATGAGACGCTTTTTGGCGTTGATGGCCAGTCGTTCACTGGCCAGCGCTCGAACCTCTACTCTCTCCGCATTCATTAAGGTATCCATTAAGCCCGGTACAGCATAACCTCCCCAGTCCTCGATGCGATCTTGTGCATCGATGCGATCTTGGGGTGGGATATCCTTGTCCAAATTGAGAATACTTAGAAGCGTTGACTCTATATCTTCCCGCGCGAGATTGTAACGGGTATTGAAGAGAACGGGTTTGTCCAAATTGAACTGCTCTTTGAAGATTCGGTATGATTCTCGCTGATCTCCGCTTTTTTGTGCATTTTGAGAACCCTCAGCAGAAAGCATCTGCGAACCAGGATTACCCGGAGCGAAATTAAGGAGCACAAATATCAAAAAGCTGATGGAAAAAAAGGTCGGAATCATCAATAAGATTCTTTTTATGGCATATTTCAGCACAGCCTTCTCCTATGGTTGCTCAAGGTACCAGGGGGTGGGATCAAAATAGGGTCTCACCTTTAAGGTAGAGACATTTTTGAGATCCTTCACATAAAAGTACGGAGACTTCCGCTGGAACATAAAGGTGTAGGGTTGCTCGTCATACACAATTTCATGAAACCGCTTCGATAGATTGATGCGCTCTTCGACGTCGAACTCCATCTCCATTGCTTCGATGATTTTATCCGCTTCTGCATTCCGGAAACCAACATAATTGCTTCCTTTTGGCACATCAGCTTGCGAGGAGTGCCATAGCTGGTAGAAGTCAACATCCGGACTGGTTC
>JAYYRF010000065.1:0-5564 GCA_036127535.1 Myxococcota bacterium
CTACTATCAGCCACCGGAAGGTGCGCTGCGGATCGATCCGCTGCGGATCAAACGAGTGCGATCCATTCATCCTTGGCTGGTGCAGGTCAAGGCCTCCCGCGTACCGGAATTCGATGATCCGATCAAACCGCTTTGGGCATATCGTCAACCGCCGCAAAGTTTTCATTTGTTGGGAAATGCGGCCTTTGAGCCTGATCCGGTGACCAATCAAGAGCAGTGGAACGAGATCACGATTCGACTAAAAGGGAGTGAAGATGTTGGAGCGGTGAGCTCCGGAGCCGCCTCCAATAAAAAATTGGTCGTGCTGAAGCCATTTTTGAAGCCCGGACTTTTGGGTCGGTTTCGACGGAACAGTGTTACGACCTTTCGTTGGGATGAGTCCGTACCAGAAGGGACGGTACAAACAGTGGATGCCACCACTGAATCGTTATCCATCGAAGACGGCTCGATTATCGTATTCGCTACCGAGGGAGTCGCCCGTGCTTTTGAAGTGGAAATAGGTGCGCCTGTATATACATTTGTTGAAGCGGCACGGTTTCGACCACCGCAAATTGAAGATTATGTGAAGGTTTAACATGGTTTCGTTGTTTCTATATCTCTCCACGATCGGACAGTCTTACGCTTCAGATGTTCTGCCGCAGTTTAACTTGGTTGGTTTGTACGACATGGCAACCATTATGAATTTGAGTAAAGTCAACGGCACTTCTTTTCATTGGGTACCCTCAAAGGAGATGAATCAATCTTGTGGAAACGCAAAGTTTCCGTACAAGATGAACATCATGGAAGCAGATGCAATTTCGAGTGGAATGACACCCGCATTGGTGGTGTTGCTGCGTCGAGAGGGGGCCGCGGAGTATATCGATCGCCAAAACAATCCATGTTCTCCAGATAAGGTTGCTGACTGCCGCGTCAAGCCGGTTTTAAACACCGACATCAATATCGGTTTGGGGATTTCAACGATTGATTTTGATCTGCAGCCGATGGTGAATCCGCGATATTTGGCTCTGAATTTGCAAGGTGACTACAACGAGCAAAGCACCGGCGTCGACGACAGTACCGTAAAAGAAGAGGAGGCGAATACGCGCTCTCTTTCGGGTGCCTATGATACCTCCCGGTACGAGAAGTTGGTCAAGACGCAACTCGAGCTTGAGCTATGCTTGGAGCACAAAGTCGGACGCGGATGGTTGGGTGGAAACACCACGCAACTCAGACAAGCGTTTCTGTTGGATCCGCCAGAGGGGAAAGACAACGATCGCAAATTTTTCAACGGTCAGCGCGATCCGGTTCCCGCTTTAATCGGGAATCCCGACGCGTGTATTCTTCCCAAAGGAAATGCGGAGGGGAATGCAGAAGGCGGCGAGGGGCCTCAGAAAGGCAAAAACGATATTGAAATGACCCCCTCTGATATTTGGGGAGCGGCGCTGCCGATTTGTAAAAAGCCGGTTTTGCGAAGACCCGTATCGCGAAAGAATAAAACCATGCCCCTGCAGCTCAGTGAAAATGGCGTACGAATGATCATGAATCAGCGTAGCTACTGGTCCAGGCTGGATATAGACATTAGTTCAAGTGGGCCTAAAGAAGAAAACGTACAGATCGAAGTACAGTATAATGGCCGGGAACTGCTCAAGGATAAACTCTTTCCCAAGTCGGGAAGCGAGCCGGAAAGCGACAACAATTCGATGCTCGATATCTTAGCGAATGTTCCGTACACATATCCAACCGTAGGCACCAAGAATGAACCCAATGCCTATGTTGCCTTAATCATTCCAAACTGGCAAATCGTAGAGGGGCTGCGTAGAATGTACAGCCATCAATGTGAGGACACGAGTAGTACGTCCTATTGCCGATGCGAGGTGAAGTCGTTGTCGAAGTCGTTGGCGCCGACCCAAGACGTCGATTCTCTCTCGAAGGATGCGATCGAGCAGATGTACGATCGCCTGCGCTGTTCGGATTTGGATGGAAATGAATGCCGACTGACAAGCGTAAAACCGGAGAACGGATTGAGCGCCGAGCAGTTATGCTATCAAAAGCTGTCCATAGATATGCCGATGTTGGACTTGGGTGGATCGATTTTTGATGGGGTCGGATGGGTTCTACAGAATCCACAGCATCTGTTTGTACAGGTTCCGACCAAGCCACATGAAAAGCCCGACTTCTATATTTTAGATGAGTTGCCGTGGCGCTCGAGTGAGAGCGTGACCGGTAAGCCAAATGTAATGGACGCTGTTGGTGGTGCGAGTACAAGCATTGGTCTGCGCAATTGGGGATATACGGTTGGATCCTTGTCCGGCCGTTCGCCCATCGTATCACTGGGCGAAAAGCGCTTGAGTTGGGGAATTGCCGCAGAAACGCAGCGTTCTAAGCAGCACAGCTACTTTATCGTCGCGGTTTCGACGCTGTTTCTCTTCTTGCTCGCCGGCATTCGTCGATGGCCGGATTTTTGGTCGCGTACACCACAAGAACGGGCTTATTACTGGCCGGGTCGACAAGCCAAGAACGAGCAAGATGAGCCAGAAGGTGTTGATGTAGAAGGAGCCGAAGGTGAAGAGATGGATACCGGAGCAGGAGGAGAAGAGTGAGCGAGGCCAAGAACCACAGACGAAAGTATATACAGAGTATGTCCTCTCACGATCGAGAGCGTCTTGTGAACGCATTGGCCAAGTACGTATACGCAAAAGAAAAAGAAAAAGAAAGATTCGAAAAGCTGACCAAGCTGTAGTAGGGCTTCTGTAGCGAATGCGAAAAAAAGAGCTCCTTTCACCTCTAATCATTATTCGACAATTGCCGTCTAAGCTACGTCCAGTTGGTTGGCTCAGTAACCCATTGCCTTGGCGAGACAATCTTTGGGCAGGGGTTCGGCTTCGGCGAACATCGATTTGGCAACCGAGCATACCGGAGTTGGCTTGGTTGTATGCTGCCTATGCTTTAATGGGAGAAGCCCCTCCGGTTGCACATCGTCATACAACCCACAGAAGGCATATATCGGCCAGGCCACAGCGTAGCTTCTTGAGTGTGGGGCATGCCAGGCCATCGGTTTCCAAGGCTCCCAAGGGAGAGCAAAAATTTTTGGGCAAAGGCGGGAAAAGGGGAACGTTTATCTTACCCAAGCCCTCGCAGCACTCCCCGCGAGGATTCTCTTCTCGTCCCTCACAGCGAACGATGACGGTCGTACCCAGAACACCGGATTCCGTATTTCTCTCTCCGAAGGGAAACGCCGATAACGCGCGCGTCCAAAACGATCCGCAAACGACCGCCCGCACGGTACTGAGGCCGGCAGACGCGGTATTGATTTCTCCTAGCGGTAAAGCACCGACCACGCGTTCAGATGATCGAGGGAGTGTATCGCGCCTCTCTTCATCACCAGAGACGGTGCTCCCGTCTTCGCGTGGCAAGTCGTCGAAAGATGTACCCCAAGATGTCTCGAGGCCGATGTCTCGTACGACACTGCGACCACCGAATGCTGTTCTGGGGGTGACTCGAGAACCAGACATTAAAGATTCATCCTCGAATCGCAAGAAGAGCGTGTCCCTCAACGCGCCTGTACGTCATCTTTTTCAAACGAGCGGAAGGGTATTGCCCTCCAGACCGTCGGAGCAAACCCTCCTCCGAACGGCGACGCCGGCCGAGGAGAAGAGGGAGACAACCCCTTCCGCTCCAAGGGCTCCACGAAGAGAGATAACTCCCCCCAAGGCATCAAAGATCCAAAAAGAATCTCCCTTGAGTCCACAGCGTCGCCTGCTTTCTCAAGCGGTGCTTCGTCCGGAGGGAGCGCGCCCCAGAGTGCAAAAAGAAGCGAGCGAAGTTCTCGAGACGCGCGCGGTGCCAACTCCGTCGATTGGAGCCCAACCCCCCATACGATCCAATCGCTCTGTAGAACGAAGAGCCGAAGCGCGTTCTGAACCGGCGCGATCTCTACGCGAAGAGAGTCGTTGGGAGCGGGGAGAGGGGATCAAAACCGTTCTGCCCAATACCGAGCGTTCTCTCCTCAAGGCACCGCCTAGCGAGCGCGAACGTCCGCCGCTATCGAACAATAAAAAGCCGGCTGGCTCACCCGCGCGGCCGATCGAATCTACGAAGACACGGGGCGAACGGTCAAAGATCATGGCATCGGAGCCGTTGTTGTCTCCTTCAAAGCCTGATAGAACAATGCGTTCGGCTGAGAACAATCGGATTCAAAACGACGAACGACGCGCAGTACCATCGTCTGGAAGCACAATCGAGAATCAAAAGACGACGAATCCTGCGCCCACACCGTCGGTCAAGCCCAGAGGAGAGACATCGAATGTTCGAGAAGAGAAACGAACTCGGCGTGTAGATGAGTCGGTTTCGAGTACGGTGTCACAGGAGCGCATTGCACCAAAGGAAACAGCACGAAGGCGCCGATTTTCGATTGGAAATCGCCCAAGCAGGACGGTATTATCGGGCTTAAAGCTGGGTCGGAGATTATCGCAAGAGCCTTTGTTGCGATATCAAGGAGAGATTCGGTCGGATTTAAGTGTCTCCGTCGGTGTGGAAACGCCTCTCTCGAACAGAAGCCAAACAGAATCGATTCTCTCCGTGCCATCACCGGGTATCAGTCGCGTGGGATTACAGCCCCCCACGGTGGAGCAAAAAGTTTTGAACGTGCCGGCGCGTTCCGATGATGGAGATCGTGTGCGCACGGTTCTTCCGCGCAAATCGTCTGACAGAAAGGAGAACAAACGCCCGCCGCAAACAAATTCCGTAACATCACCAAAGCCTTCGCCGCAGAGGCGAACCCAATCCTTGGTTCGTCGGGAACGGGTGCGGATGAACATCCCCAAAAAGTCAGCTGCGCAGTTCACACCCAGCATTCGACCGCAGCGGTTGCTAAGAATGGAACAACCGGTGTCCATTCGGCGTTTGAAGAGCCCGGCATCGATATCCCGAGAAGGCGTTCCGTTAAAGAGATCTACACCGTCGAGTTCCCAAAAAGAACAAGATGCAAGAAGAGCCGTTTTGCGTCGAACGGAAAGCGTTTCCGTCGAGCGTCCACGGTTGGAACGGTCGGTTGTCGAGGAAGGTCAACCCGAACTCCCGGCCACGGATTCAGTGCCGGCATCACCTGTACCTCCGTCGGCTCGAAGACGACGTGGCTCGGCGGTATCTTCTCCGGCGTCTCCCCGCTCTTTTTTTCGAAAAGGATTGCGGATCGGATCGGCGCCATCATGGCGGATTGTCTTTACCGATCGCATTCGTCCCGTCGCGAAACCGGAATCCCCTTCGGCAGATCCGGCTTCTGTAACCCCAAAACCGGTCGTACGAGCCACAACGAGAGAAAGCGTTCGGTATCCATTGCTCGCTTCTCCCGTTCAAGTGGAAAGGAAAAGTGTGGAGTTTCGACGTCCGACGCGTTCCGCGGTGTTGGCGCCCAATCTTTCTTCCATGAGACCCGCATTTCTTTCCGTTCCGGAAGGGGATTCAAAAAGAGTCGCCCCCATACGCGAGGGAGAACCGCAATCTCCTCCCGTACCGACGCGAGGGAAGCCTCCTCGCATTCAACAGTTGGTTCAACCCAAAACGTGGCGCAATTCGGTTCGCGTAGT
>JAYYRF010000066.1:0-8011 GCA_036127535.1 Myxococcota bacterium
AAGATTCGGAAGAAGAAAAAATACGTTATGGGTTGAATGTCTTCCATCCAGAGATAGCCATGATTTTTCTTCTCGCCTGTATTATGAGCAAAACCGATCTCTCCGTACAAAACGGAACCGACTCCGGTTACCATGCAAGTATCCAACAACACTTTTTGGCCATGGAACTCATCGGCCCCTCTGTCACAGCGCAATTTTCCCCCAACAGCACACGAGCAGCAATCGGTGGAGAAATTGGCTTGGGTGTTCTTTGGGAAGGTTTTTGTTCGGAGGGAGGAACAATTTGCGATGCCCTTGGTCCGTCGTTCCGCTACTCGGTGGTGGGCGTGCAAGCGTTGGAGTATCAACAAGAAGATGGTCGTCACTATTTCGGCTTTGCCAGTCCATATGGCCAATTCCATATCCCGTTTGGCTGCAAGCCGTTCGAGCCCGAACGGAACATACAACTGAAGAGTCCCGACCACTGTGTCTCTGCATTTGGCAGCGTTGAGTATCAAAATCGCCTCATGGCTCCAAACCAAGTTTTTTGGGGGCTGGGTATGTCCTACGCGCGCTTGTTCTACTGACCACAAGCCTAAAATTGGAAGTAGATAAAATCGTTGAGATGCATCCGTACAAATAAAAACATCAGAACGATACAAAGAGCCCACCCCGTCGTCTGTATGGGTAAACGCCACGGTTGGCGGACATTGGGAAACCAGCGCTGCACGAACAATGCGAGTACAAGCGGTATACTCGCAAAGAGGCACATTCCCAGCATAACCGTCGTAGCCACCCATTGATCGGGCGTCGCATGGAAGGGGTTTTGAGACCAATAGCCGATCAAGCGGGAAAAATTCGTTTCCCGAAAGATCATCCATCCAATTACGCTGAACATGTACATAATCACAACGGCCAAAGGCCATCCGACGGGACTTTCTTTAATCTTTTTGGGGATTCGTGGTGCCACCTGGCGATACCCCGTACTCAAAGCCGCATGGTAAGCCCCCCAAAGAACAAAATTCCAGCTTGCACCGTGCCACAAACCACTGAGCAGCATCGCACCGAAGGTCGCGCGTATCGTTCCCCAAAACCCGCCGCGCGATCCGCCGAGCGGAATGTACAAGTAATCGCGAATCCAAGTGGAGAAAGACACATGCCAACGACGCCAAAAATCCGACGGATTCACGGCCAAATACGGGTGTTTAAAATTCTCCATCAGTTCGAAACCCAGCATACGCGCCGTTCCTCTAGCGATATCGGTGTATCCAGAAAAATCCGCCAAGATTTGGATTGAAAAACCAATGGTTGCCGCCCAAATCATTGGGCCCGAGGGTTCATCGAGGAGATAAATTTTATCGACATAGGGCGCAATCGTGTCGGCGACCATCACTTTTTTAGCGCCGCCCCACAGTGCTAGGGTTAGACCCGATACAAATCGTTGGCGATTCCAAACCCTCTCTTTTTCGACCTGTGGAAGCAAATGGGTCGCTCGCTCCACTGGACCGGCAACCAATTGCGGGAAAAAACTCACAAACACGATGTAGTCCGAAAAATTCTGCCGCGGCTGTAACCGACCTCGATACACCTCGATGGTGTAGCTCATCGTCTGAAACGTATAAAAGCTAATGCCCACCGGTAGAAATATCCCCAGCGTATGCAGGCTCGTTTCCATACCCATGGCACCAAAAGCCGCAATCACATTTTCGATAAAAAAATCGAAGTATTTAAACGTTCCCAGCATACCGAGGTTGACACACAAACTGACGATGAGAAGCGCTTTGCGTCTTTGGGGGTACTTTTCCATACCGAGACCGACAAAGTAATCGGTCAATGCGGAACCGTAGAGAAGCAATAAAAACCATGGATGTACCCAACCGTAAAAAATACCGCTGCACACCATGAGCAAAAGATTCTGATAACGTCGGTTTCGAAGCGTCCAATAAACGACGAGAACGATGATAAAAAAGTAGACGAATTCGTTCTGAATAAAATTCATCGCTCGTCTTTCCCGTCGTTGGCAAGCAGATTTTCTGCAAGTTCAGCGCTCTGCAAAAAATAATATCCTTGTTGTTCTGGGGAAGATGCGATGGTGACAACCAAATCGACTTCCGATGAGAAACCTTCTGAAAGCGTCCAACGCTGTACTCCGTCTCCACTGTTCGCATCCAGCATGGTGTCCAACAAGATATTCTCGCCGGAACGAACTTGGAGCGTCGTGGATTCCGTTTTTTCTACGTCGGGCCGAAAAGACCAAATTCGCAACTGAATCGAATCCGGCGCACGCTGAAAGACTCCCAAGCGCTTGGGGCTCCGACCAAAGGTGAGCGTATCTCCCGGATAAATCCACCAGCCTCGATTTCTTCTGTCTGCCCGTAAGGCGATTCGATAGCGGCTGGGATCAGCGGTTGGATCCCGGTCATCCGATGATACAAAGTGTAGCTTTTTGTCACGCTCACAAAATATGCCCGGACGAGTTTTTTTACGCAGATCTCGGCAACTTTGCAATTCCATCGGTTGTCCATCTTCCAAGAGCAACAACGGCGTTGCGTGCTTCGCGTGGGTTCGCCGAAGGATTTTATGGTTGGACAACCATTCGAGTTCCGGTATCTCCATTACCCCAAACCCTCGCTTATCGAGGGATATCGCTGGCTTCAGAGAGATTGTGGGTGGAGGATTGGACGTATGGGGAGGTAGGTCTTTGTCTCCGAGTAGGTTGATAGATGTCTGAAAAGCCCCTTCAAACCCTGTCCCCAATATCCTTTTTTGCGTTTTATCAACATGTAAATCAACATTTTGAATTGCGATCCACGGTCCGTCCTTTGGGGAGGAGAACGAAATCTGACAATCGTCTCCTCGGCAATCGAGGTCGCTTTGTGTATACCACAGACTCTCTTTGTTTTCCATGGGCCGAACCTGCGAATCACGCTGAACCACAGCGGGTGCTTGGGAGTCTCCCACCGCTGTTCCCACCAGCTTGATGTAGGGTTTACTTCCTTGGGCAATACCGCGAAAACGAAGCGTGACCGTCGTACCTGGCACCAACCAAACAACCTTCTCTCCGTCCGCCTCCACCTCTGGGGATGGATTCAGAGCGAGTGAAACGCTTTCAACCCCTGCAGTTGGAAGCGAGAGAAGCAAGCCACGACGACCGAAATACGCTGTACCTTCGCAAGCTGAGAAATCGATGGTCTTTGCGTTGGATGTGACTGTTATCGGCTGTCCGTCGGCATAGATATACAGCGGATTGGGTAAACCCGACCGACGAATTGCATATGTTTTTTGCGATACCGGACCGAGCGCAGCCTGTGCGCGACAGGGTTGTTCCGCTTCCGGATAACGCAGTTTGAGTTTGGGAAGCCCCTGTAAGACTCCGCTTCGAGACCACGTCTCCGTAATGTCGACGCCTTGCGGCAGGGGTAAAGGCTTTTCGGTACGGAGTATGTCCGCCGTTTTCAAGATGTCGATCAAAGCACGGGTTACAACTTTTTGACCGCTTACCCCCAAGTGCGTCGCATCGCGAAAGTCGCTCTTCTTTAGCCCCAAACGATCGAGGTCGGAGACATCAATGTATCCCAACCCGAGTTCTTTCATCTTTCGAAAAGCGCGTTGCTGCTCAGACCGACTCGGCATTTCTCGCGAAACACGGTTGGTTTGTAGCCCCTTCGTAACGGGTAGATTGACAAAAACAAGACGGGCACCGTTTTCTTCTACCAGCGCGGCAAAATCCGCGAGAAGATCTGACTCCGCCACATCTTCTTGATCCTTTGCCCCATCTTTTTGATCATCGGCCATTCGGGTATCCACAACGGGGATCACCCGTGCGTCTAAATCGAAGTCTCGCGCGTTTTCGCCTCCAAAAACGCGTTCCAATGCCGGGTCTGCTTCATCAATCCCCTCGGAAATGCTCTTTGCGGAAGCGGACGTCAGCATGATAGAGAGCCCCTTGATTTGGTTGAGGATCTGATCTTTGAGTTTGGTTCGACGGAAGCGCATGCGACCGAGGGTCGTATCATCCCGTTCTTGACCAAACACCTTACGCTGTATAACCGGCTCGTATTCTCCGAGTTGTTCCTTGAGACGCATCGTTTGACGGTCTCCACGAGGCTTTGTCAACATCATCCGCTTGAGCGTACTGGGAATCAGAACCAAGTCCGGCTTTAGACCCTGCTGATAGACGCGATTTTTGAGCATCGCATACCATTCGGGCGTAGAAGCATTGGCGCGCCACATCACGTGTACCGGAACGCCGAGTTGCTCCTCTACCATTTCTCCATCGATGCCGCGTCCGAGTAAGGAACTACCGACAAACAGTATGGTTGGTTCAGACGTACGTACGGCCTCTTCCATCGCTTGTAATTCTGCGATTTCCGTACGTTTCGTCGGAGCCACTAAGAGGAAAGCAAAGACTCCCAAGACAAGCAGCGGGCCGAGAAGAGCCATTAGAATAGAGGCTCCATTAACGGACGCAGACGGTTGGTTGGGAGAGGACATGTACGTTCCACGAAAAAGCGATCGCGATAGATTTATTCCTCTATTCGTTCGTACTCGTTTTTCAAATCTTTACATCAAATACAACGAAGGAAGGAGATTGGATAGCGGATCATTTTACCGCTTTCGCTCTTCATCTATCGTTTCACGCGATCCTTGAAAATCAACGCAAGTACCCGCGCGAAAGATTTGACCGTCCCCGCATCCCGCCTCTTCCGCATCTGCATTTTTGGGCAAGACCGGACCGCGGCAGCAACGAAACCCCAAGTCGGGAAACCCTTGGGTTTGCACAGCCGCCGACCGATCGTCGAACGGATAACAAGAGCCTTTTTGATGATTCACGAACCACGATCCGCCACGGATCTCGCGCAATTGAGGCTCTGTCGGCAGTGAACCGTTGGGCGCGCGGTGTTTCGTCGCCGTCCACTCCCAAACATTTCCAACCATGTCCAGCGCGCCACTCGGAGAGAGACATCCAAAAAATCGCCCAGAGACCAAAAGCTCTTTTTGTTCGACGGCACAAGCGTGCTGAACATAGTCGTCGCCATAGGGAAACAAACGTCCACTGCCACATGCCGACTCCCACTCATGGCTTTCACAAAGCCTTTTCCCCGCCGCATCACACAATTCAGATGCCTCTTCCCAATTGACCACGGTCCATGGACGAGCACCGAACTGATTGGGGTATTCCAAGCGATCGATAAACGTCTTTCCCGAGATTACAACCTCTAAACTCGGATCGTATTCAACATCATCTCTCGCAGATTTGGCCTCCGCGAGAATCCGTTTGGAGTCACGACGCACATCTGCCGCAGAAGGCTCGGTCTCCGACCAGCAGCAACGAACGCCAGCCGATTCAAATGGACGCTCTAAATTCACGCGGTAATCCGGTTGTCGCACAGCGACACCCAAACACGATGCATGTTCTCGAAAAGTACTCCACCCTCCTCCTTCCAACAGACCGTCTGAACCCGCCCAATCTTCGGAAACCCATTCCTCTACATTTCCGACCAAATCAAACACTCCCTCATCGCTCCGACAATCCATCTTGGTTCCGCTTTTGGCAAGAAGACTCTCAAAGGGAATCTCGGCATTGGAATTGGTATTGGTTTTTTGAATGTTACAAACCCCTCGACGATAGGTATCGCCGTATGAAAACGCGTGTCCTTTGGAGCCCATGCAGCTTCGACGCCACTCTGCGGCCGTGCACAGTCGCTTTCCCTTTGCAGCGCAAAGTTTCTCCGCCTGTCGAAACGAGAAGCCGTTACGGGGCAAGTCATCTTTCCGATTCGGGAATTCGTATCGATCGATCCAAAATTCTCCATCCGGATGCGCGCGGTCTTTGATGGAGACCATCCCGTCTAGGGAAAGTTCTTCTGGTTCGAGGTCTTCATCGGTGTCCTTTGCCTCCTCGGCCGGTTCGTCCTTGCGTTCAGGCTCCGGTTTTCTCGGTGCATCGGGGTATTGTTGCCCACCAAAGGTATCGGTGTACTTCGGACGCTTTTGCCCCGTTGGTTCTCCTTCCAAACGTCCTCCGGACGCCCAACCTTCCATAACACGAGACAATTCTTCTCCCAAGAGTCGATGTCCCAACACCGTTGGATGCATTTGATCGAGAAAGAGCTCTTTGCTGCTATATCCGCTCTTTTGAAACAGTTCGACCATGGAAACCAGGGGTATGGCGTGTCTTTTAGCCGTATCCCGCATAACCTCGCGATACGGTTCCCAAGCCTGAAAAATATTGAGGCCATTTTTAATGTCATCTTCGTTGGCCAACATAAGAAACATGACTTCTGCATCCCGATCGTGAGCAGAATCGATCAAAATCTCGAGGTTTTTCGCGTAATCGTTAATGTCGACCCTACGGAAACCGGTCTGCTTACCCTCATAAATACTCTGACCGACTTCGCCGATTTTGTTGGCGTGTGCGCGGACGCGACGTCGCCAATCCGCAACGCGGTACAGAGCGCTCAAGGTCAAGATGCGGTGAAACCGAGCGACAAAATCTTGCTCAAAGCCAGCCGTTGTGGCAATGAGTTCTTTATCGACAAAACTACCAAAGTTGTTATCCGACCAAAGATTCCCGACGATTAATAAATCTGGATCGGCTTTCCAAGTTCTCAAACGAAGTAAATTAATGGTCTGGTAAGTGGAGTAGCCCGGAATCGCGCCATTAATCGCTTCGATTTCGTTTTTACCAGCCACTTGCTGTAAGCTTTTCTCTATCACCGATGAAAATACCGCTTCTTCAGGCACACCGAAACCGAAGACAGAAGAATCCCCCGTCGTCATAAACCGACGTCTCTCTTTCGGTTTTGGAATGTCGATTTCGTCGCCGCGTAGCCCCAAAGAGTTGATCCGTACCTCAACCCCTTGCTCTTCCCAAACACCGGGGGCATATTCGAAGATCAAATAGGGATTGCCTTGAAGAATACGATGCCCGCTGTGAAAACTCGGCAAAGGAGCCTCCCAACTTTTCAATTCGTCTGCAAACCAAAAACGCGCACCCAAATCAACAATTAGCAGGATTAAAAAAGCGCAGAAAAAATCAAATATGAGCTTTTGCGGGTATCGCAAAATCCAAAACTTGGATACTGAAACCGGTTCTGCTTCATCTACCATGCGCTTTACAATCCTTCACACCGGATATAACATAACCGGTCTATTCCAAATCCCCACCTTTACACGGAACGGAGAGGACGCTGATTCTGTAGACAAGGAACGAAACAAAGGCTAGAATAAATTTTTCCCTTTGACTCATGCGCAAACGACCGACTAAAATCCAAACTTACGACCTGATTATCGCGTTATTCGCCGGTCTCACCTTCGCGGTTTTATCCGCGTGGTACATCTCTCCAGCCTTGATCGCTTCTCCAACGCTGTCTCCGTATATCGCACCCAATTTTGGAGACTATTGTGAGTACTTGGGACTGTGGGATGTACAGCACATTCGTCAGATTAAACCCGATGAGATCGGAAGTGGTGTGCAGGCCATCGACTTCATGCATCCTGGACGTCGTACGCTCATCGGAAGCATTCCTGCCCGCCTCTTCCTGTCAAAATTCGGTGTGATAGATAGCCTCACAGCCGGAGCGCTTTTGTGTAGCGTCATCTTCGGCGGAAGCTTGTACCTGTGGGCGACCGCACTGTTTGGACGCCTTGCAGGTATCTTTTCCGTCATTGCCGCTCTGAGTACCGGCAGTTTGTGTTTGATGACGCGGCACCTAACCTTTTACCCAACGATTACAGCCTTTTTTGCCCTCGCAGGCGCCGCAACCACCATTGCAATGCGCAATCAATATCGGAGCGGCTGGCCGTACCTTCTCGCGGGCATTGCCATTGGCGGCAGTCTTCTCGTAGACGTACGCGGCTTGATTTGGGTCGGGATGTGTATTCCATTCTTGGGTCTGTCTATCCTATGGCAGCGAAAGTTCTTCCCCATTCTTCGGAATGTGCTCTTGCTTGGCCTCCCGATATGGGCATCCTTCCAAATCGGTTCGTGGAACACCGGCCGCTTACTGCCCATGTCTTTGGAAGAGCA